>DASQYE010000302.1:0-13281 GCA_035639355.1 Pyrinomonadaceae bacterium | reverse complement strand
GTCCCCCTGGACGCGAAGCCTATCCGGGCGATGTCTTTTATCTGCACTCGCGCTTGCTTGAGCGCGCCGCAAAGATGTCAGACCTCAAAGGCGGCGGGTCGCTGACGAGCCTGCCTGTGATCGAGACGCAGGCGGGCGACATCTCCGCTTATATTCCGACCAACGTGATTTCGATCACGGACGGGCAGATATTTTTGGAAGCAGACCTTTTCAACAGCGGCATTCGTCCGGCCATCAACGTCGGCAACTCCGTCTCGCGCGTCGGCGGCGCGGCGCAGATCAAGGCCATGAAGCAGGTGGCGGGAACTCTGCGTCTAGACCTCGCGCAGTTTCGCGAGCTGCAAGCCTTCGCGCAGTTCGGCTCCGACCTGGACAAGGCGACGCAGGCGCAGCTAGCGCGCGGCCAGCGCCTGACAGAGATACTCAAACAGCCGCAGTACCAGCCCATGGATGTCGCGCTGCAAGTGCTCGTCATATGGTCTGCGACCAACGGCTATATTGACGACGTGCCGGTCGAGAACGTGCGCCGCTTCGAGTCGGAGTTGCTGCGCTTCGTCGAGAACTCTCATCCGGGAGTGCTGCAAAGCATACGCGAGAAGAAGAGCTTGACCGACGACATCAAGAGCGATCTCGCGCAGGTGCTTAGTGATTTCAAGGATCGCTGGAGCGAAGAGACGGCCGTCGCCGGGAGCGCTGTAACCGTCCCCGCGTAGCAGGCGAGCGCGCAGAGCGCGACGGCTGCTCAAACGACAGCCACCGCCGGAGCGTGAAAGGCAGTGACAAGAGGCAGGGACAAGTGACGAGTGACGAGTGACAAGCTGAAAGACAGGCTTTTATCTCGTCACTCGTCACTCATCACTGATTTTATATGGCAAACCTGTTAGACATACGCCGCCGTATCAAGTCCATCAAGAATACGCAGCAGATCACCAAGGCTATGAAGATGGTGTCGGCGGCGAAGCTGAAGCGCGCGCAGGATCGCGTCACGACGGCGCGTCCCTTCGCCAACAAGATGCTTGAAGTCCTGGGCGAGCTGGCTTCGCACACGGACGAGAATTTTCATCATCCGCTTCTGGACGCGCGCAGCGACGAGCGGTACCTGGTCGTCCTCATCACCGCCGACAAGGGTTTGTGCGGCGCGTTCAATACCAACCTGACCAAAGCGGCGCAAGCCTTCATGCGCGAGAACGCGGGCAAGACCATAGAGATGATGCCGGTCGGGCGCAAAGGGCGAGATTTCTTTCGCCGCCGTAATGTCACCTTCGTGCAGGAGTACATAGGCATGACGGGCAAGGGCCGCGTAGAGTACGCGGAGGCTGTCGAGCTGGCCCGCGATGTCATCAATCGTTTCACGGAAGATAAGGAGCTGGACAAAGTCTTTATCATCTACAACGAATTCAAATCGGTTCTTCAACAGCGCGTCATCGTCGAACAGCTCTTGCCCGTCGCGCGCACTCGCGAAGCGGCTGCGGCAGCAGACGCTGCGACCGATACGACGCGCCCCGTGACCTTCACAGAATATATCTACGAGCAGCCGCCGGCGGAGATTTTCAGCCGCTTGCTTCCGCGCCTTATCGAGACACAGATTTTCCGCGCTCTCCTGGAATCCGTCGCCTCTGAGCACGGCGCGCGGATGACGGCCATGGATTCGGCCTCGAAGAACGCGGGCGAGCTGATCGGCTCGCTCACTCTCAACATGAATCGCATACGGCAGGCGGCCATCACCAACGAGATCATAGAGGTGGTTTCCGGCGCGGCGTCAGTTTAGTTGAAGACCGCGACCGCGCCTTGAGAGAGGCTTTGACATTTAAGAAGAGCGACTATTAAGCAATGGCAAGAGTGAAGGGAAGCGACGCGAGTCAGCTTCCCTTTCGTTTTCCAAAGATGAGTTCTGAAAAGAAGGTTGACGCAAAGCGGAGACGGGCGGGAGAAGTTAAGACGGCTTGGCGCGAACGCGCCCGGCGCTACGCGCCGCTCCTCGTCTGGATGGCGCTGATCTTCTTCTTTTCGACAGGCGAGCTGTCGGCCAGCAATACCTCGCGCATACTGCGCCCGCTGCTCCTATGGTTGTTCCCCGGCATCAGCGAAGAGAGGATTCTCCTGGCGCATTTCATCACGCGCAAGGCCGCGCACTTTACGGAATACGCCATCCTCGCGCTGCTCGCCGCACGCGCCTTCAGCACCTCCTCGCGACCCCTTGTGCGGCGTGGCTGGTTCGTCGCGGCGCTCACGCTCGTCGTCCTCTACGCGCTCTCCGACGAATATCATCAAAGCTTCGTGCCCTCGCGCACGGGCTCTGTCTACGACAGCCTGATAGACATGAGCGGCGGAACGACGGCGCTCCTGCTCGCGTCACTGTGGCGCAGGCGAAAACAAGGCGGAAGGCGGAAGGCCGCAAGGATGAAGGACGGGCGATGTTAGCTGAATAATTCAATCAACGTCGCCACACTTTCATCCTTCCGCCTTCCGCCTTGTTTTCGCTCTTCCATCGCGAAACTATTTGTGCAATAGTTTCGCGTCAAAGGCGTCTGAAGCCTTCGGGGGCCGTTTGAACCTCTTTTGATGTCGGAGCGTATAATAGGCGGCGGCCCGGTGGTCTTGAACCTTTTTCCGAGGCCGCGCTCAAAAGGAGATTGGAAGCAAATGGGAATCTTAGACAGGGTTAATCCCTTCAATCAATTTATAGAGGTCATCGAGTGGCTGGACGATTCCGGCAACACGATGCTTTATCGTTTCCCCGTTCAGGATCAGGAGATCAAGAACGGGGCGCGCCTCACGGTGCGCGAATCGCAGGTGGCCGTCTTTGTATTCCAGGGACAGATCGCGGACGTATTTCCTCCGGGGCTCTACACCATCGACGGCGGCAATACGCCGATCCTCTCGAAGCTCGGCGCGTGGAAGTACGGTTTCAATTCGCCCTTCAAAGCAGAGGTCTATTTCGTCAGCACCAAGCAGTTCACTGACCTCAAATGGGGCACGATGAATCCGATCATGATGAGGGACGCCGATTTCGGCATGGTGCGCCTTCGCGCCTTCGGCATCTACTCGATCAGGGTCGCAGACCCGCGCGCCTTCATCAAAGAGGTCGCGGGCACGAACGGCCGCTTCGAGACGGAGAACATAGAGGGCCAGCTGAAGCGCACGCTCGTCAGCGGTTTTACGGACGCGCTCGGCGAATCGAAGATCGCGGCGCTCGATCTGGCCTCCAACTACGACGAGCTGGGCCGCTTCGGTCGCACGAAGCTCAACGAAGAGTTCAAATCCTTCGGGCTTGAGCTTACGAAGTTCATCATCGAGAACATAAGCTTACCGCCCGAGGTCGAAGCGGCGATGGACAAGCGCACTTCTATGGGAGTGATCGGCGATGTTGGCCGCTACGCGCAATTCCAGGCGGCGGACGCGATGCGCGACGCGGCGCAGAATCCATCGGGCGGCGCAGGCACGGGCGCGGGACTCGGCGCGGGCTTCGCCATCGGCCAGCAGATGGCCGGAGCGATGGCTAATGCCATGACGCCGCAGCAGCAACACCAGCAGAACACCCAATCTGGAAGCCAGACCGGCTCGGCGACCATCAAATGTCCCAAATGCGGCTCGGCGAACACGGGCCCGTCCAAGTTCTGCAACGAGTGCGGCACAAAACTCGAAGTCGCAACCGAAACAGTATCGTGCGTAAAATGCGGCGGCTCGCTTCCCCTTGGCGCGAAGTTCTGTAACCAGTGCGGAGCCAAGCAGGAGAAGCCCAAGTGTCCTAACTGCCAGGCGGAGGCCGTGCCCGGCGCGAAGTTCTGCAACGAGTGCGGCACGAAGATAGACGCCGATGGGCCGAGCGAGCCGGCCGCCTGATTCGTGGCGAAGTCGTATGTGATCGGAGCGTTGAGCCGCCTTCAACGCTCCGAAGCTTTAAATCCTATAGCCTCCTCAGAAAAACTTCCCTTCGTCGCGTCGTCCTAAGCCGGGGCGGCGCGATTGAAAGTGTCGCTGCGGGAACTCCCGCCGGGCGGTACAATCACCTGATTCTACGAGCAAGGGTATGCGCATGCGTTGGCCTCGACCGAGGAGGCGATGTTATTATTAGCCTGTCTCCTAAGATCAACCGTACCGCAAGACCTCGCCCGGAAAGGGTCAAACAGATGCGCAGAATATTCCTGACATGCATGGTCGCTCTTTCGGTGTGTGGTTCAGCATTGGCGCAACAGCAGCAGCAGCAAACGCAATCCGGCGATAGACCCGTTTACGTGCAGTGGCTGGATGGAGACGTGGCCTACATCATCACTCCACCTGAGAGGCAGGCGTTTCTAAAGCTCAAGACGGACGAGGAGCGTAATCAGTTCATCGCTGCGTTCTGGCAGCGGCGCGACCCCGACGCCGACACAGTTCAAAACGAGTTTCGCGACGAGCACTACGAGCGCATAGCTTATGCCAACCTGAGCTTTGGTTTCGGGGCGACACCGGGTTGGCGTACTGATCGCGGGCGCGTTTTCATCCTTCAGGGCAGACCCGACGCTGTCGAGACGACCTCCTCGGGAGAGGTCTGGTCATACAGGTATATCCTGGGCCTGGGGGCCAACATAAAAATCGAGTTTGTGGACGCGACGGGCACGGGGGATTTCCGCCTCCTTGAGAAGAATTAGCCGGTGTTGAGGGGAAGCGAATCTTTATGCTCAGAGGCTTGAAGGGCGCGCGCCGCGTCGTCATCACGGGAATGGGCTGCGTGACGCCAATAGGGATCGGGCGCGAAGCCTTCTGGCGCGGGCTTCAACGCGGCGCGAGCGGGGTGCGTCGCATCGAGTCATTCGATACGACGGACGCTCCCGTCAAGATCGCCGCCGAGGTGCGCGGCTTCGACTGGGAGGCGCAGCTCAATCCGAAAGATCGTAAGCACGTGCCGCGCACCGTACCGCTGGCACTCGCGGCGGCGCGCGAGGCCCTGGACGATGCCGGAATCCAGACGAACGATTTCTCGCTCGTCCAGCGGCGCGAGATGGGCGTCGTGCTCGGCACGGGCGGCGGCGGCCTCGCTTTCACCGAGCATCAGTATGAATACTGGTACATAGGCCCACGCCAGAAGGCTAGCGTCTACACGATCCCAGCATCGACGCACGGCGGACTCTCAAGCGAGCTTTCGATGGCCTTCGGTCTGCACGGCCTATCGCACATCGTCTCTACGGGCTGCACAAGCTCCACGGACGCCATCGCCTACGCGGCGCAGCACATCGCGCTCGGACGGCAGGAGATAATGCTCACGGGGGGCGTAGACGCGCCGCTCGCGCCGGGCATCCTCGCCGGGTTCAATCTGATGACCGTGCTCACCGCCGACTGGAACGACGAGCCGGAGCGCGCCTCGCGTCCCTTCTCGCGTGACCGTTCGGGGATCGTGCTCGGAGAGGGCGCTTGGGTCTACGTGCTCGAAGAGTACGAGCGGGCTATGAAGCGGGGGGCGCGCGTTTACGCGGAGATTTCAGGCTACGGCGCGACGTGCGATGCCTATCATCGCGTGAGGCTGGAGGAGACGGGCGACGAGCCTGCGCGCGCGATGAAGATCGCTATGGACGACGCCGCGCGTGGTGCGGCCGATATCGATTACGTCAACCTTCACGGCACTTCTACTATTCTCAACGACCGCATCGAGACTAACGCATTGAAGACAGCTCTGGGGGAGCACGCCCCGAGGATTCCTATGTCGGCGACGAAATCACAGGTCGGCCACCCGCAGGGAGCGAGCGGCGCGGCGGGCTTGGGCGCGGCGCTCTGCGCCATGCAGACCAGCATCATCCCTCCGACGATCAATCTGGATGTGCCCGACCCGGAATGCGACCTCGATTACGTCCCGAACCTCGCGCGCGAAGCGAGCGTGCGCGTGGCGCTCTGCAACTGCATAGGCTTCGGCTCGAAGAACAGCGCCCTGTTGGTTGAAAAAGTCTGAGCCGCTCGATTACAGCTGTGAAACATACTGGCCGCGCCTGGCGGCCTCGTTTAGAAAAGCTCCAAGCCGCGCACTATGAAAGAGGAAACCCGTATGAAATACCTCGCCCCCGTGCTCTTCACGCTTCTGCTGCTTTCATCCTCAAGCGTCGCGTTCTCACAGGAGGTCGAAAAGAATCTGATAACTTCAGGCCGGCGCACGCGCGCGTATTACCTGTTCGTTCCGAAGACGGTGAAGGCCCCCGCTCCGCTCGTCGTACTGCTGCACGGGTCTGGGCGCAACGGTGCGATCATGGTTGACAAGTGGAAAGACCTTGCGAAGAAGGAGGGGATTATACTGGCCGGGCCGGACGCCGCAGACCCTCAGCAGTGGGCCATCCCGGTTGATGGGCCAGATTTCCTGCGCGATCTTGTCGAGGAGCTTAAATCGAAGTACCCGATCAACCAGCGCCGCATATACCTGTTCGGTCATTCCGCCGGAGCGAACTACGCGCTGCAACTCTCCCTTGTCGAGTCGGAATATTTCGCGGCGACGGCCATCCACGCGGGCGCGCTTCATCCGCAGTCATACTCGATGACCAGCTTTGCCACGAGAAAGACTCCCATCTATATCATCGTCGGGACGGAAGACGAGTTTTTCCCTTTGAAGGCCGTGCGTGCGACGCGCGACGAGCTGAACAAGCAGGGGTTCGCCGTGCAGTTGACGGAGATGGCGGGCCACGATCACTGGTATTACGATCTCGCGCCGAAGATCAATAAGGACGCGTGGGAGTTTCTGCGTAAGCACGAGCTAGGGGCCGATCAGAAATACGAGCAGTACGATTTCCAGTAGAAGCGCGGCAGCGAAGGGCTGAATCAGAAAGACTCCGGCTGCCTGATCTCTCTCTCTCTTTGTATGTTTGAACGCTTTCGACAGCGCAGCGACGAGCTTGAGCACCTGGATAAGGGCGATTACACGCCCAAAGAGTACGAAGCCTGTCTCGTAGAGCTGCGTCGCGTCAATCAATTCCTGGGGGATGCGAGCGCCCTGCGCCGCTCGTTGCTCGCGGAGATCGAGCGTACAGGCCACGGAAGCTTCTCCGTGTTGGATGTCGGCGCGGGCTCGGGCGAGCTGCTGCGCGTTGCCGCAGCGTGGGCCAACCGTAAGGGAAGACGCGCGCAGCTGGTCGGGCTGGAGCTAAACGCGCGCTCGGCCGAGGCGATACTGGAGGAGTCACAGGAGTTTCCGTCTATCAGCGCGGTGCGCGGCGATGCGCTCAGTCTTCCCTTCACGGATGGCCGGTTCGATTACGCTATCTGTTCGCTCTTCACGCACCATTTCAAGGACGACGGGGTCATCCGTGTCATGCGAGAGCTGGCGCGCGTCGCCCGCCGCCGCATCTTTATCATAGACCTTCATCGCCACCCGCTGGCCTACCTTCTTTACACTACGGTGGGACGCATCTTTCTGCACAACCGTTTGATACGCGAAGACGGCGCGCTCTCCATCCTGCGAAGCTTTCGCCCCAGTGAGCTTGGCCGCCTGGCCCATAGCGCCGGGCTCCGTGATGTCGCCGTCGAGCGACGCTTCCCCTTCCGACTGGTGCTGAGCGCGGACGGCTCCGTGAAGTCGGCGAGCGCGGAGGCTGTAGTCGCAGGCGCGCGCCGCGCCGCAGACAGGATTAAGGAGACTCTCGCCGGGTAGCGTCATGGAAACCCTTTCTAACAGTTACGACGCGATTGTGGTGGGCGGCGGCCCTTCGGGTACGAGCGCGGCCATTCACCTCGCGGCCAGCGGCGCGCGTGTGCTGCTCGCAGAGCAGAAGAGGTTTCCGCGCGCCAAGCTGTGCGGAGAGTTCATCTCGCCGGAATGTCTGGATCATTTCAAACGGCTCGGCGTCCTGGAAAGCATGACGGGTGCGGGTGGCACGTCTTTGTCCGAGACGCTCTTTTATTCGCGCCGTGGCGCGAGCGTTTCCGTCCCTTCGGCGTGGTTCGGCGGGGGCCAAAGCCTGGCGCTCGGGCTGAGCCGCGCCGAGATGGACGAGCGTTTGATGAGGCGCGCGCGCGAGGCGGGCGTGGTCGTTCTGCAAGAGGCGCGCGCCACATCTCTTTTGACGGAAGAGGGGCGAGTGTGCGGCGTGCGCCTGAAAGTGGCTGGCGACGACGAGGCGCGCGAGTACCGCTCGCGCGTCGCCATAGACGCGACGGGCAGGGCGCGCGCTCTTGCGCGTCACGTCGAGGCGAAGGGAAGCGACGGCATAAAAGGCGAGGGCAAAAGGCGCGCGCCGCTCGTAGCCTTCAAGGCGCATCTGGAGGGCGCGCGAGTCAATCCTCTGCACTGCGAAATCTACTTCTATCGCGGCGGCTACGGCGGGTTGAGCAGCGTCGAGGGGGGCTTGAGCAATCTATGCTTCATCGTCTCGTCTGGTGACGCCAGAAGCTACAACGGCGACGCAGAAAAAATGGTGCGCGAGATTGTGGCGACCAACAGTCGGGCGGCCTTGACGCTCGCTCCTCCTGCGCGCGCCGCCTCCGAGTGGCTGGCGGTGGCGCTGGACGGCTTCGGCCGGCGCGAGGTGGTTCCCGCCTATGGATTGCTGGCCGTGGGCGACGCGGCCTCGTTTATTGATCCGTTTACGGGCAGCGGAATGCTGATGGCGCTTGAGAGCGGCGCGCTGGCCGCCGAGGCCGTCACGCGCTGGCTTGAGCTTGGGGGCGAGCCGTTCGATGCACTCGCGCGCGATTACAGGGCCATCTACGCCGAGCGTTTCAGCCGTCGCTTACGCGTCTGCACAGTGCTTCGGCGTGCCGCTTTCGTCCCGCGTCTGGCCGAAGCGGCCATTATCGCGCTCGGTACGAGCGACCGCCTGCGACGCCGGCTGGCGCGCTCCACTCGTCGCGCGCCTCTTCCTCTGCGCCGGGAAGGACGCGCGCAAAGCTGACCGCGCGCGCGCAGGCCGGTCGGGGCGGGCCACAGAGTGTTTCCGTCAACAAACGGGCGCGGGCGATAATGGACTTGCCACGAGCCCGTGTTTTGCGGTACAAAGACCAAGCGCTCGTTGAAAAGATCGCTCCAGGTGCTTCAAACCGGCCCATGCTTTGACTCTTCGCTCGTGGGCCATGCGCAACTCCCGTGCGCACGCCGGAGCCTACTTTAACTTTACGAACGATCCTGTACCAGTTTCGCCCCGGACGCTCTCCGTCGTCGCTGTCCATCCGTCGGGCGCGCGTGCGCGTCTCTCTGGACGGTGGGCGAAACTTCCGAGACTTCTAATATCAGTTTGTTTAAGGAGTATATGATGATGCGTGCGTTCCCTCCGCAAGGGCTATCAGCCTGCGTCCGACTTTTGTTTATTTGTGCGACTATAGTTTTCTGCGCGGGCGCGGCCTTGGCCCAGTCCCAGGCGAATGCGGCTGACCTGCAAGGTTTCGTGCGCGACCCCAACGGCGCTATCGTCGTCGGCGCGACCGTGACGGCGCGTAATCCGGCGACCAACTTTTCGCGCGACGCGACCACGAACGACGACGGCTATTACCATATGGTGAGCCTGCCGCCGGGCGAATACGAGGTCACGGTGGAGGCTCCGACCTACAAGAAAGCGGTCGTGCCGTCCTACAAGTTGACGGTCGGGGCGCGCGCCGACCTGGACATCACGCTGGAGGTCGGCCAGGTCAACGAGATCGTCAACATCTCCGTGGAGGATCAGCCCGTCGTTGAGACGAGCCGCACGGCGATAGCAAATACGATCGAGCAACAGCGCATCGAGAATCTGCCGATCAACGAACGCAGCGCGACCGGATTTGCGCTGACCATCTCGACGGTCGGGCGCGACAACGGGCGTCCCATAGGCCCCGCGCCGACTTCCGGGTTGAACATCGGCGGGCAACGCGGGCGCTCCACGCTCGTGCAGGTGGACGGCGCGGACTACACGGACAACTCCGTTAACGCCGCGCGCTCGACCGTTAGCCAGGAGGCCGTGCAGGAGTATCAGGTGGCGACCAACTCTTACGCGCCGGAGTTCGGGCGCGCCACGGGCGGCATCGTTAACGTCGTCACCAAATCCGGCACCAACGATTTTCACGGCAATATCTTCGGCTTCATTCGACACAAAAGCATCCAGGCGCGCAACCCCTTCGCCCCGCTCATTGATAATGAGCCTGGGAAAAAACCGCCCTTCACGCGCGGACAGTACGGCGCGACGCTGGGCGGCCCGATCATCAGGGATCGAACATTCTTCTTCGCCAGCTTCGAGCAGCGGCGACGCCAGGAGTCCGGCTTCTTTACGAGCGATGTCGTGGGGAATTTGACCAGCAGCCTGACGATTCCGGTGGGCGCGCTCGGCCCGCAGACGTTTACAAATATTACTGCCGCGCAGCGCGCCTTCATTCTGGGCGAGGTGCTGAGCGGCGACCCTGCGCGACAACAGCGCGCCATCACCTATGCATACTTCGCATCATCCGGCGGGCAGATCGGCCTCAACGGTTTCAGCACGCTGCGTAGTCCGGGCGGCGCGATAGGGGCCGGACAGATCATCGGCCCGCGCTTCTTCCTTTCGGGCGCGCCCGTGCCGTCGCTGGCGAACAATCTACGCTTGCCCAACTTCATCACCGTCAACGGCGAGGGGCAGCCCATAGCGTTTCGCCCGCTCAACAGTTTGCTTCGCATCTTCCCCATCTCCGAGGCGACGACGTTCTTCTCGCTGCGCGGCGATCATCGAATCAACAACAGCAACCAGATGACGCTGCGCTTCAGCTACAACCCGAGCGAACTGACTGGCATTCAGGACGAGTCGCAGAATCAGACGGTCGGGCAGAACGATTTCTCGCGCACGGGCATTCAAGATTTACGCGACCTGGCGTTCAATGCTTCGCTGGCGTCCACGCTCTCGAACACGGTCGTCAACGAGGCGCGCTTCAGCTACGGGCGGCGCAAGGCGACCTTCGACTCGCAAATCCCAGGCACGGCCATTCAGATCATCGGCGCTGCCTTTTTGGGATCGAACCCGTTCTCGCCCGTCAACCGCACCGAAACGCGCTTTCAGTTCGCAGACAATCTCAACTGGATTCACGGCAACCACGCCTTCAAATTCGGGGCCGACTTCAACTTCGTTGACATAACGGCGCGGTTCGATCTGAACTTCCCAGGACTTTTCAATTTCGGCGGGGTATCGCGCGGCACTCTGGCCGCCGGATTCATCCCCGGCCTTGCGGCCAACGCGCCCGACATCACGCCCGTGCAGTCCTACGGCCTGGGCATCCCGTCGGTCTTCATAGAGGGCTTCGGCGACCCGAACAGCCAGATCAAGAATCGCCCGCTCGCCTTCTTCGCGCAGGATTCCTGGAAGCTGCGTCATAACCTGACGTTGAACTACGGAGTGCGCTACGACATCGAGCTGACGGACACGATTGCGCCGATCGGCTTCACAGACCCGCTCTCCGGCATCGCGCTTTCGCCGACCGACCTGCAAGTCGCGCAGGACGCGGTGGGCGTGCAGCAGGGATTCCCGCGCGACAAGAACAACTTCGCGCCGCGCCTGGGCGTGGCCTGGGACGTGACGGGTGACGGCAAGACGGTCATACGCGCCGCCTACGGCATCTTCTACGACCACCCGCTTCTGGCCGTCGCCTTTAACTCGGACATCGGCGACGCCGCGCAGCAGCAGCAGTACACAAACGTGCTTCCGGGCAGCCCAGCGCCCAACGCGCTCTTGAACCTGGTGCAGATTTTCCAGGGAACTGTCTGCTCGCCCGCGAGCAGCAACCCCCTGTGCGCCGCCTTGCCGGCGAACTTTACGACGCCCGGTGTGGCGCGCACCTCTCAGTATTTGCCCGGACGAGTTCGTTTCAACGACCAGACGTTCGTAGGCTTCGGGCCTATCCTGCCCTTCACGCTGGCTGTAGGCAAAGACTTCGAGTACGCCTACGCCAACCAGGCAAACTTCACCATCGAGCGCCAGTTGTCGAAGGACACCTCCTTTTCGGCGAGCTACATCTTCGTCGGCGCGCATCATCTTCCGCACCCGCAGGACATTAACGCGCCGCGCGTCGATCAGTTGACGGAAAACTTCCGCCGCTTCGCCTTCCGCAACCCGGCCTCGAACGCCGAGGCGCTCTTCTTCCAGTTACCGACGGCCTGTCCGGGCGCGGGCTGCCCGCCGGGGTTCACCGTCATCATCCCCGGCCTCGTAGGCGTTAACGCCCTGGGCCAGGGCGTCGTCAATCCGATTGCCGCCAACTTCTTCCGACAGAGCGCGCCCAACTATTTCTTCATCTCCTCGATAACGGGCGGTGCTGTGACGAAGCCCGTCTTCGACGCGGCGATAGGGGCTGCGAACACGCTGCGCACCCCCGGCGCGATTTCGCCCTTTGGCGACGTGAGCGCGCAGCTTTCCGACGGCAACTCTAACTACAATGCCATGAACCTGGAATTGAAGCGTCGCTTCTCGAACCAGTTCCAGTTCCTGGCCTCCTACACGTGGTCGCATTCGATTGACGACTCTTCCGATCTGCAAACGCTTCTCAAGCCGCAGGACAATCGCAACTTCCGTGCGGAGCGCTCCGACTCGCTCTTTGACCAGCGGCATCGTTTCGTGTTCAGCGCCGTCCTGGCCTCGCCCACTTCCTGGCGCAACGCCGACGGCTTCGGGCGACGCTTCCTCTCCGACTTCACCCTCGCGCCGATCGTGGAACTATCTTCAGGACGCCCCTTCAACATACTGACGGGCAGCGACACCAACGGCGATCTGCAAAGCTCTAATGACCGCCCGAGCGTCACCTCGGACGGCATACTGTTTCTGCCGACGACGCCTTTCACGAGCGGCAGCCTGGGGCGCAACCGTGGCATCACGCACGGCTATGCTTCGTTCGACTTGCGTGTCACGCGAACCATACGATTCGGCGAGCGCGTGCGCTTAGACGTAATCGCCGAGGGCTTCAACCTCTTCAACCGTTTCAACGAGGCTGCCGCATCGCCCTCCTTCACGGACGTAAGAGACTTCAACCAGCGCGATAGCGCGGGCCGCTACTACAGCCGCCCGACTGCTTCCTTCGACCCGCGCCAATTCCAGTTCGGCCTCAAGCTCAACTTCTAAGGGGGATTTAAACCATTAAGTTGCCGAAACGGCAACTTAATGGTTTAAACTTTTGGAAAATCGGCTCGATTGATATAGAAATGGGAAGGAGTCATTTGCTGCTTCTAGCAAATGACTCCTTCCCATTTCTATATAAAGAAAAGTTTTGGCTTGCGCGTCAGTCTACTACAAACTTACACAGGATGCGCACACTCTTCTCTAGCCTGTCGTATTGTAGCCCAAACTTCTGGTCGTTTTAAATAATTTGCAGGGAAGTGGTCCAAGACTGCATTCATTGAGGGATAGA
>DASQYE010000301.1:0-2652 GCA_035639355.1 Pyrinomonadaceae bacterium | reverse complement strand
TAGCCAGGGATTGCGGAGCGCGCGTCATAGAGCGCCCGTGGCCGGGCTTTGCCGCTCAGAAACAGTTCGCCGCCAAGGAGGCCGCGCACGAGTGGATATTCAGCCTGGACGCGGACGAGCGCGTCTCCGACGAGCTGCGCGCGAGCATAGAAGACCTGCTCTATACGAGCGAGGCGCAGCTCGCGGACGGCTATCGCACGGCGCGCCGTACCTTTTACATGGGGCGTTGGATACGCGGGGGCGGCTGGTATCCTGACTACCAGCTACGTCTTTATAAGAGAGGGCGCGGGCGCTGGGAGGGCGCTTACATTCACGAGTCCGTCAGGATGGAAGAGGGGGCGCGGGTTGAAAGCCTGAGCGGCGATATTCTGCATTACACGATAGACGGCGGCGCGCTTGAGCATCATCGCATGATCGGAGAGCGGTATGCGCCGCTCGCCGCTCGCCAGATGTTTGAAGCGGGTCGTCGCACTACTCCTGCGCGCATCGCAGTGGCCGGCCCAGCCGCTTTCGTCCGCAGCTTTATACTCAAGGGCGGCTTCCGCGACCGCTTGGCGGGGTTCGCAATCGCCAGCTTCGCCGCCCATCACGACTTCCTCAAACATCTGCTGCTCTGGGAGATGCAGAAGACCATTGACGAGCGATGAGCTTAAGAGCGTTCGGAAGAGTGATTTTTTAAGCCCGGACGGGCGATAAAATGCAGCCGGGGTATTGACTCGGATTTTGGAGCGGCGTAGAATCCGCGCTACTTGGATGGATGCTGAATGTGTCCATCGCGCGCCGGGTTTTGAGGTTATTCGGCGCAAGCCATGTGTGTGAGGCACGCGAGCGGCGGTAGTTGTGAGCTACCGCCGCTCTTGCTTTTAGCCCCGCCCGGCCCGTTCATCGTAACCCTCGGTCGATGAACGAATCGTGTAAGCCTTTCGCTTATTCGACAAAGCCCCGGCCCTTTTAATGCTTACTCGCCGGTGATTCTTAAATCAGAGGGCGGCAGCAGCTTGCGCGGCGTGGGGCCTGCGACGGCGCGCGGCGTGGCCTGAGATTTGATCGCGTCGGCGAGCAGTTGATCTTCCATCTGCCTGTGATCCCAGATGCGATTCCCCTGATCGAGTATGGCGAAGAGAACTATCCCCGCGTCCTGCGTATAAACGAGGCCCGCGAGGCTGGACATGCCGCCATCGACCTCCGACGTGAGCGTGCCGGTCTTGCCTACGACAGCGCCTTCAAGGCCCGTACCGGCCAGGCGGCGGCGCAGCGTGCCCGCATCGTCGCTCGCCACCGGCATAATAGCTGTCGGCTCCAACCCCTGCCGCCTAGCCTCTCCGACGAGCGCGCGAATCACCGTCACCACGCCGCGCGCCGTCATGAGATTATGCTCGCGTCCAGAAGCGCGCGCGATCATGACTTCGCTTGCCGGAAGATGAAGCCGCTCGGTTAGAAATCGCTGTAGGCTTTCGGGCCCGCCCGCGAGCGCGCCGATCCGCTCGGCGACGAAATTGCTTGAGCGCGCGTTCATGTAGAGCAGCACGTCAGGGAGAGCATAAGAGTTGAAGCTGAAGAGCAGACGCCCCTCGCTTTTGTCCGAAACGCCGATCTCAGTCTTGCCAAGATCGAGAGCCCTGGCGAGACGCGCGCCGGAATCCAGCGCATCCTCGCTAAAATTGAAACAGAAATCGGGCGAAACCATCAGGCCGTCGCTGACGCGCTTGATGCCGCGCGCCTTCAGCGCGTCCGAAATATGATGCGCGCCTATGTCGCCGAAGGTCGGGTCCGAGCCCACGACGTAAAGCCTGCCGCGCAGCGTTCCCGTGCCGTCCGTTTCGCCCTCCGCGTATACACGTATTTTGAAGCGATAGTCCGCGCCCAGTTTTTCTAGCGCGACGAGTGATGTCGCGAGCTTGATGAGCGAGGCCGGGTTGAAAGTCTCGTCCACGTTATGCGAGGCGAAGGTTCGACCGCCCTCCAGGCTCTCTATCAGGACGCCGTGCGTTTCGGGCTGCTCCCCGCGCTCCGCGTACCAGGTCGCGACATCGAAAGAGGGTTCGGCGCTTGGGGGCTTAGGGACGCTGACTTCGACGAGCGCGGCCGGCCCCGGTGTGAGCGAGTTCCTCAGCTGCTCGATCGAGTTGCGTGCCAGCGAGTATGGAATAAGGCTGAGCACAAAGATAATAATGATGCCGACGATGAGCATCACTATGATCGGTTGGCGACGATTCAAGCTTACCCTCCCACTCATTTATATCTTTCGCAAACGGACGCGGAAGCCGTATCATGCGTAAAGCTCGCCGCGCGCGTCAAGTCTGCGCGAGCCGGAACAGTAAGCGCGGCGTCGGGCGGTGGCCCATAAGGTCGTTATCAAAAGGGGCCTGCGAGTTGTGAGCTTGCCCGAGGCTCTGTTGCGGCCCTGGGCCGCATGGCCGTCCACGGTTAATCGAAAACCCTAGCATGACTCTCCTTTACAGCCTCTTTCCACCCGAAGCCACGCTCGGCCTACCGCTGCCTTTGGCCTGCGCCTTTATCGCCACGCTGGGCGCGATCATAGGCAGCTTTCTGAACGTCGTCATTCACCGCCTGCCGCGCGAAGAGTCTATAGTCTTCCCGAATTCGCGCTGCCCTTCCTGCGGTACGGATATACGCCCGTATGACAATATA
>DASQYE010000300.1:0-6803 GCA_035639355.1 Pyrinomonadaceae bacterium | reverse complement strand
GACCGGGAAGATAAATCTCTGACCATTCTCGTCGCCGACGACGAGCCGATCAATCGGACGCTGATTCAGCGGCGATTGGAGCGCGCGGGCTATCATATCCTGGCGGCCGAGAATGGCCGCGAGGCCGTCGCGGCGGCCACGAGCGAGCTGCCCGACCTGATTATCCTGGACGTGATGATGCCTTTGATGGACGGGCTTGAGGCGTGTCGGTTGATTAAAGAGAATGTGGCGACGCGCGATATTCCGATCATCTTTCTCTCGGCGCGCGACGAGACGGATGTCAAGGTAAGCGGTCTGACGCTTGGCGCGAACGATTACATCAGCAAGCCCTTCAAGGCCGAAGAATTGCTCGCTCGCGTAGAGGTCGCGATACGCTTGAAGCGCGAGCGCGATCATCTTCGCTTGAGCGCAGATGAGGCTCGCGCGCACGCAGAGATAGCGCAGGAGCGGGCCATGACGGATCAATTGACGGGCCTGCTCAATCGTTACGGATTGCAGCGCGTCCTCGCGCACGAATACGCCGAAGCGCGCCGCTACACGCGCCCGCTCTCATGCCTGATGATTGACCTGGACAACTTCAAGACGATCAACGACACGTTCGGGCACATGACGGGCGACGCCGCGCTCAAACAGGTGGCGGGCATCCTGACGCAGGTCGTGCGGCGCTCAGACCTCTTGAGCCGCTACGGCGGTGACGAATTCCTGGCGCTGCTACCGGAGACCGATCTGGAAGGAGCCGACGCGCTGGCGGAAAAGGTGCGCGCGGCCGCCGCCTCGCAGGACTTCGGCGACGGCGACCCCGGCTTCCAGTTGACTTTAAGCATCGGCGCGGCGACCCTCTCCGACGATGAATCCGGCAACGATATGATCGTGCGCGCGGACATGGCCCTCTACGACGCCAAGGAGCAGGGCCGCAATCGCGTCGAAAGGGCAGGCACTAAAAGCGACGACGCGTAAGCGTGAAGCGCGCAAAAAAAGCCTTCATGAGAAAAAAGCCTTCATGAGAAAAAAACCTTCATGAGCCCGCGCCGGATTTCCAATTGCATCGAAGAGATTAGATTGAACGGAGCACATCATGGCTGATCTGAACGTGAAGAACGACGCCGCCGGCAGCGAAACGTGGCCGAGCCTGGCCCTGGAAGATTGGCAAGCCACAAAAGATACGCTGCACATGTGGACGCAGGTGGTCGGCAAAATCCGGCTCGCGCAAACGCCCCTCGTCAATCACTGGTGGAACGTTCCTCTCTATGTGACGCCGCGCGGGCTCACAACTTCCGCCATGCCCTATGAGGACAGAACCTTCGAGATGGACTTCGACTTCATAGACCATCGCCTACAGATCAATTGCAGCGACGGGAGCAAGAACAGCATCGCGCTCGCGCCGCGTTCCGTCGCGGAGTTCTATAGAGAGGTCATGCGGGCGCTGCACGATCTGGGCATCGAAGTCAAGATATGGACCATGCCGGTCGAAGTTGAAAATCCCATCCGCTTTGAAGACGACCACGGGCACGCCTCTTACGATGCGGAGTACGCCAACCGTTTCTGGCGTATCCTGGTACAGGCGGACAAAATCCTTACAGACTTCAGAGCGCGCTTCATAGGCAAAGTCAGTCCGGTACATTTCTTCTGGGGAAGCTTCGACCTGGCCGTGACGCGATTCTCGGGGCGTCGCGCGCCCGAGCGTGAGGGAGCGGACTCGATCACACGCGAAGCCTATTCGCACGAGGCGATCAGCCACGGCTTCTGGCCCGGCGGCGGGCCCGTCAAAGGCCCTGCCTTTTACTCGTACACGGCTCCGGAGCCTCCCGGATTAAAGGAGGCAAGGGTGCGGCCGACCGACGCCTTCTACAGTAAAGAGCTGTCGGAGTTCCTGTTTATGTATGACGACGTGCGCGCGGCCGCCTCGCCCGCCGACGCGCTGATGGAGTTTCTTCAAAGCACCTACGAGGCGGGCGCAAATCTGTCAAAATGGGATCGCGCCGCATTGGAGCGGACGCCGCGAGCGCAAGGTTGAAGATCGCGCGCAGCCATCAACGCAGAGACCCGTTCATGGTCGCTTCGCGCTCTAGCCTTTCCGGCTGTACGGTTGAGCTTAGTAGCCTACCGACGGCAAATAACAGGCGCCGGGTTCCCTGTACTCGCCCATCGCCATCAGCGTCATAGGCTTGACGGCGCGCATCCCTTTTTTCAAGCACCAACGAAAAAGATCAGTCTGGCGCGACGGCAGGAGGAATGAGATTGGCTGCCCTTCGCCCAGGTTTCCAGCGCCGGTCAACAACGCCCGCATATCTTCTTCGCTCTCGGCGACGGCGTGATTCAAGGCCCAGAAATGGGGCGCAGCCGCGTAGGCCGTGATGCGGCCCGCGCGCATTGCGACAAAAGATTTCAAAAAGGGCGGAATGTTTTTCAACTCGCCCGTGCGCTCGAAGCCGTGGGCTTTTCGGCACAATTCGGCGCACCCCTCAAAATCCTCTTCTTTAATCGGACGAACCTCTACGTCCGAAGGAACGTCGCCTTTAAGCTCGCCTTCGATACACACCAGCGGCTCTTTCACGTCAAAGCCCAACCCGGCATAGAGCGAAAGCGAAGCCATGTTGAAAGAGTCCTGCACCAGGCGTATGCCATTGCTCGCCTGCCCGCGCTCGATCACAGCCTCCATCAACTTCCTGCCCGCTCCTTTCGATTGAACGCTCGGGTTAACGGTGATCGGGCCGACGGCGCGAATCCGGTCGTACTCCCAAAGATAATTCGAGCCGATGATCCGGCCGTCGCTTTCGGCGACAACACCGAAGACCTGCGGGCTGGCGATAAGAGATTCAACGAGCTGGACGGCGAACTCAGGCGTGGGGAAATCGGGCCTGAAGTTGTGGCGCTCGGCGATCGTTTTGAAAGCCTCGTAACAGATGCGCCCGCAGGTTTCTGCATCCTCCTGCTTTGTCGGACGAATTTGAATATTCATAGAGATACTCTCCATTTAACTAGAAAGAGCGCCGCGTCACTTAATGCCGACCACCATCGAATCCGGCCCGACCAGATGCTCGACGCGCGTTTCGCCGAACCCGGCCTCACGCATCCAGCGCGAGCAGTCCGCGCCCGTATAGTCGAATCCTCCGGGTGTCTCGATCAGCATGTTCAGACTCATCAGCAGCCCGAACGTATTCTTGCGCCGCTCGTCGTCAATGAGCGCCTCGTAGACGATGAGCGCGCCGCCAGGGGCGAGCGCATCGTAGGCTTTCTTCAGCAGCATCATCTTCTCCTCCATGTTCCAGTCATGCAGGATGTGTCCCATCACCAGCACGTCCGCCCGTGGCAATGGATCGTTGAAGAAGTTGCCGGGGTAAAAGCGCAGCCGATCCTTCAGGTCGTGCCTTGCGACGTACTTCTCAAAGACCGGCCCGACCGCAGGCAGGTCGAAAATCCCGCCCGCGAGGTGCGGGTGCGCCAGCGCGACTTGCACAGGCAAGCCGCCCTGCGCCCCGCCTATGTCGATGAAAGTCTTGTAATCGCTCCAGGGGAACTTCCGAGCAATCGCACGGGCTGCGCCGAGACTGAGGCCGGTCATGGCGCTCAAGAATTCCTCCAGCCGTTCCGGGTCGGCGTACAGAGCCTCGAAGAAATTGCCGCCGCTCTTGGCCTCGTTCTGCGGTCGCCCCGTCCTCAGGGCCTCCGTCAGCGAGCCCCAGAAAGGATACAAGCGCGCGTTCGCCATCTCCAACATCCCGCCGATGTAAGAGGGCTTGGCCCGGTCAAGAAACACATCTGCCTCGGGCGTATTACTGTAAAGCCCTCCGGCATCGCGATTGAGCATGCCGAGCGAGACGAGCGCGTCCAGAAAGTCGCGCACGCTGCGCGGGTGTAAATTCAGGCGCTCGCCTATAGTCTCGGCGGGCATGGGGCCCCTGGCCAGTTCCGTGAAAAGTCCCAGCCCGACAGCGCTCAGCAGCGTCTTTGAGCCCCAGAAGCCCAGCCCCAGTTGCATAATGTTGTCCGGCGTTACGGGTGCGTTCATCTCTTCTCTCTCCTTCGTGCGTGGCAAAACAACTCACACAACAGAAACCCCTTAATTACCCTGAGCGGGCGTCAGTCCCAGCCACCGACGCTAAAAGTTAGTCCCAACTACTAACGCGAAAAAATATGCGGATATAGATCACGTCCACGCTCGATCCGGCTGCGCGAGCAGGAGGAGGAGCGTCCTGGGATACTTACTCGACGGACGGCCAATTACGGCGACAAACTCGTCGCGCATCATGACAGCGAGCTTAAAAGAGTCCCGGCTATGGACGCAGGCTGATGTTGTAGGTCTTGATCTTGGAGTTGAGCGTGGTTGCGTTCATGCCGAGCAGGCGCGCGGCGCGCGATTGGTGGCCGCCAGTCTGTTCCAGCGCGCGGCGGATTAGGTCCATCTCGAAGTGGCGCACCTCTTCGTAAAAGTTGACGCCGCGCCCTAAGTCTAAGGACGGAGCCAGGCCCGAGCCTTCGCGCGCCGCCTGCGCCGATTGCGGGTCGCTGATCTCCGAGCGCAAACACTCGCGCGTGATCTCCTGGCCGGGCGCGATGACGACCGCGCGCTCGATGGCGTTCTCAAGCTCGCGCACGTTGCCCGGCCATGAATACGCCTCCATCAGCGCCAGCACGTCGGGTGCGATCTGATCGGAGACATTGCGCGCGTTCTCTTCGTTAAACTTGCGTATGAAGTGCTGGGCCAGCGGCAGTATGTCCTCGCGCCGGTCGCGCAAAGGGGGCAGCTCGATCGGCACGACCGAGAGCCTGTAGTACAAGTCCTCGCGGAAGCTGCCCTGGCGGACGGCCTCTTTGAGATCGATGTTGGTGGCCGCGATGATGCGCACGTCCACGCGGCGCGGGCTCGTGTCGCCCAAGGGGGTGAACTCGCGCTCCTGTATGACGCGAAGCAGCCGCACCTGCGTTTCGGGCGGAATGTCGCCGATCTCGTCCAGAAAGATAGAGCCGCCGTCGGCCACCTCGAAGAGCCCCTTCTTGGCGGCCACCGCGCCCGTGAACGCGCCGCGCGTGTGACCGAACAGCTCAGACTCCAACAGCTCCGAAGGGATGTTGGAAGAGTTGACGGTGACGAAGGGCTTCGCGGCGCGCGGGCTCGATTCGTGTATGGCCTTGGCTATAAGCTCCTTGCCCGTGCCCGATTCGCCCGTGATGAGAACGGTCGAGCGCGCCTGCGCGACCTGATCGACGAGGCGAAAGACCTCCTGCATAACGTCGGCGCGCCCGACCATCGAGCCGCGATCGACGACGCGGCTCATCGCGCGACGAAGCGTCTGACGCTCCTCCTCCTTGCGGCGGCGCTTGATGCCCGAGGCGATCGTGCCGGTGATCTGCTCGTTCTGAAACGGCTTGCGAATACAGCCGACGGCTCCCTTTTCCCAGGCCGAGATGGCCGTGTCGAAGGTCGCGTAAGCGGTAATCATGACGACGACCGCGTCGGCGTCCAGCTTCAAAAACTCTTCGAGCGCGCGCAGGCCCCCCATGCCCGGCATCGAAACGTCTAAGAGCACCACGTCGTAAGCGCGCCGCCCGTAGGCTTCCAATCCCTCTTCTCCCGTCTTCGCCAGATCGACGCGATAGCCTTCCGCCGAGAGCAGAGTCTCCAACACGTCACGCATGATCTCCTCGTCGTCTACGACGAGCACAGAACCCTTTTTCGCCATCCGTCTATCCGTCTTCAGCTTCAACTTATTCTCGATTGAGAGGTCGCGCGCCGCGCAGCATCCGGGCGGCGGTTGCGCCGCGTGACTCTCCGAAAGACTCTCAGCTACGGTGTGGCTATTATACAACGCGGCCCGACCTGAAATGAAAAGGCGAAGGCATGAAGGAAAGCGACGCCCCGCAATTAAGAGACGCCGCTTCCCTTCGATTCCCTTCGCCCTATTCCTTAGGCTTTACTAATCGCTCGCGGCCTGGAGGCGTGCCCGCGCACCGGCCGTCGGCAGAGTGATGCGGAAGGTCGTCCCCCGCCCCGGCGCGCTCTCGACCGAGATGTGACCGGAGTGCTCCTGTACGATGCCGTAGGTAACGGCCAGACCCAGTCCCGTGCCGCGCCCGACTCCCTTGGTCGTATAGAAAGGATCGTAAATCTTGGCCACGTTCTCCGGCGCGATGCCTATCCCTGTATCCGCCACTTCGATGACGATCGAATCGTTGGCAGTCGAAGCCGTAAAGAGCGTGATCGTGCCGCCGTCCGGGATGGCATCGCGCGCGTTCAAGAGAAGGTTGGTGAAGACCTGTTGCAGCTTGACCGCGTTGCCGTAGGTCGGCGGCAGTTCGGGGTCGTAGGCGCGCACGATCTCCACCTGGCTGTGGCGCAGCTGCGGCTCAAGCAGTTGGAGCGTGTCGTCGAGCACGCGGTTCAAGTTGACCGCGCCGAACTCGGTCATCGAGCCGGTGCGCGAGAAGTTGAGCAGGTTGTTGACGATGCCGGTGGCGCGGTCGGTCTGCCGCCGAATCTTCTGGAGGAGCGCGTGCTTCGGGTCGGTCTCGGCGAGCATCCCCAGAAGCATCTGCGTGTAGGACGAGACGCCCGTCAAAGGCGTGTTGATCTCGTGCGCGACGCCGGCCGCGAGCAGGCCGATGGAGGAGAGCTTCTCGCGCTGCTGCAACTGCTCTTCGAGGCGGACGCGCCCCGTCACGTCTTCGAGGACGACGAGCGCGCCGTCAGGCCCTTCGGCGCCCGCGCGCTTGAGGGGGGCGAGCGCGACGTTCAAGACGAGCGGGCGGCCCGCGCGCGTCGCCGTGTGGAGCTTGTAGATGTTGCGAAGCTCGGAGAGGTGCCA
>DASQYE010000299.1:0-4405 GCA_035639355.1 Pyrinomonadaceae bacterium | reverse complement strand
TGAGCCCAGAGCGCGCACGTATCACGAGAACTTCACTGCGCCCCTCTCGTCCATCATTTTGCGATTTTACGGCGGGCGTCTTTTCGCCGCCGCGCGCGCACGCCACTGGCCCGCCTGGCGACGCCTGCTCTTTACAGGTGGCTCGCCCCTGATTCCGCTGGTGCGCTTCCTTCGCCTGGCGCGCGAGCTGCGCCGCCGCGACCGCACGCGCCGCTTATGGCCGCGACTGGCCCCTATGCTTTTCGCCGCGCTGGTCTTCGACGGAGCGGGCGAGATGGTCGGCTACGCCTTCGGCGCGGGCCGCGCCATGGCGATACTGTCCGACATGGAATTTCACCGCCAGCGCTATATGAAGGGCAGCCCTGGGGGAAGCGGCACGCCGCCGGGCGATTTAGAACCATCCGGGGAATTGCCGTAAGCGGGCCGGATGAGCAGGCGATTCTATATCGAGGATCATATTGGAATGGACTGCTTCGGGCGCACTGTTGCGCTCGCTCTAAAGCTGATGATGGTGGTCGCCCTATTGATTTCGCTCGCGCTTCCATTCCCAGGTGAATTCGGCGCGGGTGAGATCAACTATGCCCGCTCGTTTCTGCGCTCGCGCTCCCCTGCCTACGAAGCGCCCCGCGAGGTCTGATGTCACAGGAGACGCCTTTCTTCTCGATCATCATTCCGACCTACAAGCGCCCGGCGCAGCTCGCTTCGTGTCTCGAAGCCGTAGCGCGTCTCGACTATCCGCCCGAGCGGTTCGAGGTCGTCATCGTTGACGACGGAAGCCACGCGCCGCCGGAAAAGCTGGTCGCATCGTTTCGTCCGCGCCTGGACATACGACTCCTGACGCAGCGGCACGCCGGCCCGGCGGCGGCGCGAAACTACGGAGCCGCGCGCGCCCGTGGCGATTTCCTTGCTTTTACGGACGATGACTGTATGCCGGACGGCGACTGGCTGCGAGCGCTGGGCGCGCGGTTCAGGCTCGCGCCGGAACGCCTCATAGGCGGGCGCTCTCTCAACGCGCTGGCGCACAATATCTACTCCGCCGCAAGCCAGTCGATCATAGATGTCGTCTACGAACACTTCAACGAGAAGGGAGACGCCCTTTTCTTCGCCTCGAACAACTTCGCCGTCCCAGCCAGGGGTTTCCACGCGATCGGCGGCTTCGATGAAAAATTCATCACCTCGGAGGATCGAGATTTGTGCGACCGATGGCTTCATCACGGTTACAAAATGGAGTACGCCCCCGAGGCCCTTATCTATCACGCGCACGCGCTTACGCTCGACGCACTCTGGCGACAGCATTTCGGCTACGGGCGAGGCGCTTTCCGTTTTCACAGCGCCCGCCGACGCCGTGGAGCCGAGCGCTTCAAGCCTGACAGGGGCTTCTATCTCAAATTGCTGCGCCGCCCGTTTTCGACCGAAAATGGAAGCAGGGCTTTCGCCCTCACCTCCCTCATCCTGTGGACGCAATTGGCGAGCGCGGCGGGTTTTGCTTACGAGATGATTAGGCGGCGGGAGATGTTTTAATGTTGAGAATCAATTTTACGCGCCGGCCGGTCTACCACGCGTATCTCTCTAGGGCTTTCCACGGTGATTCGCTTCTCACGAATGCGGATCACCCGGCAAGCCATAGCGCCAGGTTGCGCACGTAAGTCTTCACGTCTTCGAGCCGCGCTGGCTCTCTTCTAATCTGGTCGCCGGGCGGCTCCGCGACAAAGCTCGGGCACCCCTTTGAAGTGTCCCAGTTGTAATCAACGAAATGGTGAAAGCTCGACTCGGCGACGGCTCGCCCGAGCAGATTGCCGTGCCCGTCCTGCTCTTTCTCGAAGGCGACGATCAGGTTGAAGGGGCGCTTTGTGACCCGGCTCATGCCGGTCGCAATCACGCGCGCGTGTCTCTCGCCTTCCGGCACGCCGACTCCACCTTCGTGCGGGTGCGCGGGAAAATATTCGATGCGGCCCGAGGCAGATGAAGCGTTAAGCATGAGTTCGTGCACTGGCGCAACAGGCGTGACTAACTGGAAGTCGCCGTTGCTGCCCGAATGATAGTTGGGCCAGGAGATGGTTTCCGTGTCCTGATCGTCGCGCGTGTGCCTGGTTTCGTCCGGGTCTTGATGTTTGCTGTGGAAGAAGTGTGCGCGCCCTACGCCGCCGAGCGTGCAGAGAGAAGAGCCCAAATCCTGATGATCGCGCGTGGCGAGGATGCCGCCGCCGCGCTGGCGAAAGCGCGTGATGCCCTGACAGTCAGCAGTAGTCAGCCCGTCGCCCGCGTCCACTGCGAAGAGCCACAGCTCGTCGAAGTCTGTAGCGTCGAGCCGGCTTAGCACTTCGTCGTCACCATCGGCGTTTGTCTCGCGGTCGCGCGCCGCGACTTCACAGAGCGAGCGCCCTTCCTCGTCTTTGAGCCCGCTCAGGTGCACACGGAGCAGTGAGAAGCGGCCGATGTGCCAGTCGTCCTCGGTCGCCGGAATGGTGGTTTGCAATAAGATGCTAATCGGTCTTTTCATAAGATCACCGGGTATACAGTATGCTCTGTGCGCGCCCTTCTATGGATAACGAACGACTACGGGGCCGGACTCCGGCAGCGGGATAAAATCGGTCTCCTGTGGAACGGGCGCGAATCTGCCGGCCTTCCAGTCTCGCTTGGCCTGATCTATCCGCTCGCTTGAGCTTGAGACGAAGTTCCACCAGATGTGGCGCGGGCCGTCCAGGGGCGCACCGCCCAGGAGCATCAGCCGGGCGGGCGACGATTCCGCCGCCGCCAGCGTTATCTCCTCGCCCGGCTTGAAGACCATAAGTTGCCCTGCTTCAAACGTCCCGCTGTCTCGCGCAACTTCTACGGAGCCTTCGACGACGTAGGCCGCACGCTCCTCGTGCGTGGGCGGAACGGGAAGGCGTGCGCCCCCAGCGAGCGTGATATCGGCGTAGAACATCTCGGAGAGTGTCAAGACCGGCGAGCGAGCGCCGTAGAGTGAGCCCGCGATGAGGCGCACGCGCTTGCCTTCGCCTTCTAAGACCGGCAGCTCTTCGGCCCCGTGGTGGGCGAAAGCGGGTACTGTCTCTTCGTCGCGTTGCGGAAGAGCGACCCATGATTGGATGCCGAAGAGCTTCGAGCCCGCCCGCCTCATCTCCTGCGGAGTGCGCTCCGAGTGCGCGATGCCTCGTCCGGCGGTCATCCAGTTTATCTCGCCCGGCCGAATGGGCTGGACAGTCCCGAGGCTGTCGCGGTGCATCAGCTCGCCCTCGAACAGATAGGTAACTGTGGCAAGTCCTATGTGCGGGTGCGGCGCAACGTCCAGCCCACGCCCGTCGCTCAGTATCTCCGGGCCCATCTGGTCTAAGAAGATGAAGGGCCCGACCATACGCCGCCGCGCGGATGGCAGCACGCGCCGGACTTTGAAGCCGTCAACCAGGTCACGCACGCGCGTTACGATGACCGTTTCGATCAAGGGAGACATTTCAGCCGAAGGCTGAAGCGAATTATCCGCGTTCATCAGGGTATCACTCATCTTGCGCCCCGTTCGGGCCGTCCGCAACCTGACTCGGATTGTCCGCGCAAACGATGCGGGCCATAGGTTTCATACGGTCATAAACGTGTCCCGTGATCGAAGCGCCCCCCGCTTCGGCTCAAAGGAGCTTCGTCACCTCCCTGTGCGCCAGCACGGCGTCCGGCTCACGCTGGATGGCGGCGTAGTATTTCCGCTCGAAATCGTTGCCCGTCTCCGACGGCCTGAGCAGCACGCGTGTCTGCTTGAGCAGGGATTCTACATCGACCGCCGACGCCGGTTCTTCAGCGTCCAGCATCTCATCTATACGCACTATAAGCTCGGAGATGGAATGCAGCCAGGCGAACTGCTCGTGGCCGATGACGAGTTGAAGCAGTTCCCCGCTTGAGACGCGCCCGTATGCCTGCTCGTAGGCGGCGCGCTCCGTGTCCAGCAGCGACTTGTGCAAGTGCAGTAGAACGCGGCGCAACTCGCGCAGTCGCCCGAGCGCGGATTCGGGCGCGGGGCTATTATCGGGTATGATCTCGTTCATATTCCTCCGGTCGTCATGCAAGATCGAACAGTAGTATCTCCGCGTCTTCGCTCGCCTTGATCTTGAGAGAGGTTTCGAGGCTTACGGCCGCGCCGTCGCCCGTCCCCAGAGGCGTGTCGCCAAGGGCGACTGCGCCCTTAACAACCTGAATCCATGCGTGGCGGTCAACGCCAAGCAGATGCGTGACCTCATCACCGGCGGCGAGCAGCGCATCGTAGAGCTTCACATCCTGGTTAATCGTCACAGAGCCGTCGCTCCCGTCGCGCGAGGCCACCAGCCGCAAACGCCCACGCCTCTCATCCTGCGGGAACATGCGCTGCTCGTAACCGGGCCGGATGTTATCTCTCTCGGGCGTGATCCAGATTTGCAGGAAG
>DASQYE010000298.1:0-4325 GCA_035639355.1 Pyrinomonadaceae bacterium | reverse complement strand
TCAGTGTCTTATCCTCGCGCATGAGTCCTAAGAGCAGGTGCTCGGGCTCGATGGCGGGTGCTCCGAACTGGCTCGCTTCGTAACGAGCAAAGAAGATGACGCGACGTGCTTTCTCTGTGTAGCGTTCGAACATTACAGCCTTCCCCCAAAACCTTATTTGCGGCCCCTACGGCAAGGCGGCTCTCCTACTGCACGCCTCAGCCGCACAAGACAGAGCCCCCGTTGATGTTCAGTACCTCTCCCGTGATATGTCGAGCCCAGTCGCTGCATAAAAAGATTATCGGACGGGCCACGTCGTCAGCGCTCGCCACGCGCCCGAGCGGGATCGTTCGCTCTATAGAGTTGCGACGCGCAGCATCGCCGAAAACCTCGTCCGTCATCTCCGTCAAGACCCAACCGGGAGCCACCGCGTTGACGTTTATGTTAGACCCGGCCAGCTCCGTCGCCAGCGATTTTACGAAAGAGATCTGCCCGCCTTTGGCCGCAGCATAGTTCGAGTAGTTGGACTCTCCGCGCTGCCCCGCCGTAGAGCTTACGACTACGATTCGCCCAAACCCCTGTCGCTTCATCTGCGCCACGCCCGCCCGGCAGACGGCCCAAGTACCCTTCAGGTTAACCCCTAACACTTTGTCCCATTGCTCCTCGCTCATCGAATCGACCGGCGCGCCCTCCCAGACGCCCGCGTTGCAGACCAGAAAATCCAGACGACCGAAGCGCTCCATGCAGGCGTCGATCAGCCCTTGCGCCTCCTCCGTTCGGGCCACGTCCGCGCGCACCGTCAGAGCCTGTACGCCGAAACGCTCTGCGGCGCTCCTGGTCTCCGACGCAGCCCGCTCGTCGCGCAGGTAATTGATGACGACATGCGCACCCATCTCTGCGAAACGCTCAACGGTCGCCCGCCCGATCCCCCTCGAGCCACCTGTCACCAGCGCGACCCTTTCCAGCAGGTTCATACCGTGCATAATCCCCAAAACCCTTTCCGCTTCCCTTCCGCTCCCCTCTTGATTCTCAAGCACCATCCTCGTCGGGCGTTATCGGACGCGGGCGGGGTCGCCGCCGCTCTCCGCGCCCAGGCGTTCCAGCCTTCCGCCGGGCCCGTGCGCGAACTCTCGCGCCGCCTGTACGAATCGCCCGAAAATGTTCAGCGAGAGGGCGTCCGATTCCCAGGCGATCTCCGGATGCCATTGCACGGCCAGGGCGAAGCGGTCTGGCCGCGCGTCCTCAAGGGCTTCTACCAGTCCGTCTGCCGTCCAGGCCGTAGCCAAAAGCTCGCGTCCGACCGTTTCAATCGCCTGGTGATGGTGGCTGTTGACGGGCGCTTGCTGCGCGCCGGCCAGTTGCTCCAGCAAGCTCCCTTCCAACAGGCGCACCCTGTGAGAGCGGCGGTCGCGCGGCGCTCCCTGCTGGTGCTTGATCGCTTCCGGCATCTGCGATGCTATGTCCTGGATCAGCGTTCCGCCCCGCGCCACGTTCAGGATTTGCATCCCGAAACAGATCGCCAGCAGAGGCATCCCTCGCCGCTCCATCTCGGCCAGCACCAGCGCGTCCGTCTCGTCCTTCAGGGGCTGGACCGTGCCCAGGTGTCTCTGCGGCTCGCGCCCGTAGCGCGCAGGGTCCACGTCCGAGTCGCTGCCCGGCAAAAGGATCGCGTCGAGCCCGTCCAGCACGCCCCGTATGTAATCCGTCTTGGGGATCAGTCCTATGTGTAAGGGGACGCCGCCGGCGGCTTCTAAAGCCTCGCAGTAATCCCTTCCAAGGTAGAAGCGGCCCGTCTCCATCTCCAGGCGCATCGTCAGTCCTATGCGCGGTCGCTCATCAATCATCTATCAAGTCCTCTTTTTAAACGCGTCCCTTATCCCAAGTCCGGTCGGCTTCCGGCGCACACACACACAGAGAGAGTGGGAAAGAGAGCCCTTACATCATATAGCAAAAAGCTTCGGCTCGCTCGCCCACTTTCACTCTCTTCTTCCTCGGATGCGCCCCGCGCAGAGCTTTTTCGGCAAACGCCGCCTTGACTTCCCAACACGCTAATTCCTATAGTGCTCCGTTCAGAATATGAGCAAAGATCTCGGCAAAGTACGCAGCACTACGGTGCTGCTCGTGCGCCGTTCGGGCCGCGTGGCGATGGCCGGCGACGGGCAGGTGACTTTGGGCGAAACCGTCATGAAGACGGGCGCGCGCAAGGTCCGCCGTCTCTATAATGATCGCATCCTCGCCGGATTCGCGGGGGCCACGGGCGACGCCTTCGCGCTCCTGACGCGCTTCGAGGGAAAGCTCGAACAGTATCACGGCAACCTTGAGCGCGCCGCCATCGAGCTTAGCAAAGAGTGGCGCACAGACAAAATCCTGCGCCACCTCGAAGCACTGCTCGTCGTCGCAGACGAGAAGAGCTCTTTTCTTCTCTCCGGCAACGGCGATGTCATAGCGCCAGACGACGGCGTGCTCGCCATAGGCTCCGGCGGCTCCTACGCCCTGGCCGCCGCCCGCGCGCTCCTCTTGCATACGGAGATGCCCGCTGGCGAGATCGCCCGCGAGAGCATGCGCATCGCTGGAGAAATCTGTATCTACACGAACACCAACATCATCGTCGAGGAGCTTTGAAAAGCAGCGGCCGTTGAAAAGGGCGACGGGGGAGCGTATAAAAAAGCATAATCCCTGCTCATCCCTTATCGCTCGTCGCTTACAAGATTATGGTTATCTACCTGAAAGGTGAAGTTGACGATGTGGCGCGACTCGACGAGATGATGCCGCGTAATTTCACTCGTAGCAGAAAAGTAGACTAGATTTTCATTGACTTACGGATTAGGCCACCAAGCCGTATATGAGTTGGCTTTTACCTTGTCCTGCCACAAGTGCTTATATGACTACTTTCATTAAAGCACACTGGTAGAAAAGCATAAGGAGGTTTAGGCTGATTTATCCACAGGTTCAATTACTGAATCTCTACATAATAATTCGGTCTTGGTACTCCCCGCTTAAACAAATAATCTAATACAAACGGATGTCCCCAAGTCTTTATTTGCCTATGCTCGTTGTAGACTAATGCAGCTGCATCAACCTTCCTACCAATACTCTGTGCGGCGAGTATAAGCTGAGCAAGCCATGCGTCACGGGCGGAATCAGTGTTGCTATTGGCTTTGGCATGAAATACCGCAAAATCAACTAACTGTCCGGTAGTTGACCGTTCCTGGAGATGTGCAAATTCAATTCTCATTTTAGCCTCCCTTGATTGTAGAGTGTATGCGAGGGAACTTAGGATCAAGCCGCTGGCTCGAAGAGCTTTTTATTGACTTCTCTGATTTTGTCTTTGAATTGATCCTCCGCGCTATCGAGTTGCTTTAACCAAGCTTGAATCGTCGTTACCATTTGCTTAAGGTCTACATCAGGCTTGGTATCAAATGTTAGTTCATTGCCGGGATTCAATTCGACTCGGACATTTATTATTTGAGGATTCTTATTCTGTTGAATAGGGCTCACCAGGTTATTCTTCCAAGTCTGATCTGGTTTGCCTGATAAGACAGCCACATAGTGCGGCTGAGAGGCTGAGGGCTTTGATTTGTTTTCGTCAATCTTAACAATTGTGATGTCCGCCATTTTAATTCTCCTTCAATCTTGAATTGCCCACCATGTCCGTCCCGCGCATGATACTATATTGCACAGGATAGACAAATATATTTTCGCATCCTTAAGAAAGGGGCATCGTCGGGAGCAGCGATACCCCTCCCTTCGACCTTCACTTACTGCGCTTGCCAATGCGAACCCTTTCAACCTCGGTTGTGCTCTTATGGGCTTTGGCATACTTCTTCGTTACGAATTTGCCAGTTTTAGAGCTGCGAGCAACAGTTCGCTTAGATGGCGATTTTCTTTGTGGCATGATCTTTCTCCTTACTTTCTAGAACATTGGTTACGAAGTGCGGAGGAGTGAACCATAGTCCACTCCCCGCGTTTACATTGAGTCCTACGCCCTGTAGACGAGAACCCAAGTTGTTCCATGTCCGCTACCGGACGAGCAAGGCGGAAAGATATTTCCAACTGCCAGAGGAATGGTGTTACTTGTGTGCGTTGAGCACCTATAAACACCGCTAATTTGGCATTTCTGCCCCGTATATCCACTCATATCTCTAATCTCCATTACCCCAAGATATAGCCCTTGCGGCTATACACCCTACTTTTTGTAGTTGACGCCAGGGCCATATCTAGAGTAAATAAAGGCGCGCGGTCGCATGACCGTTTGCCAAAAAAGGGCCTAACGCGAGCGGTGTCTGCATAAACACTTCCCGTTAGGATCCAACCTACGAGTAGCCTGCGCCTCTTGGACAGTCGTG
>DASQYE010000297.1:0-9162 GCA_035639355.1 Pyrinomonadaceae bacterium | reverse complement strand
CTCGCGAGCGTTACGACCATTGACCCGCGCGTTGAGAGCAGCTACAGCGAGCAGGCGAGCCTACAGGTCGAGCGCGAGCTGCCCGGCCAGACCTCTTTGTCGCTGGGCTACCTGCACCTGCGCGGGCTGCACCTGCTGCTGTCGCGCAACGTCAACGTGCCGACCGCGCCTGCCTCCGCCGGGATTCCGAACCTGGGCCGTCCCTTCTCGGATTTCGCCAACATCGGCCGCTTTGAAAGCTCGGGCGACTCTTACTACGACGGGCTGACGATTGGTCTCAACAAGCGCGCCGGGAGTTGGGCTAGCCTTCGGCTCTCCTACACGTTCTCGAAAGCGATCGACACGGCGGGCAATTTCTTCTTCTCCACGCCGCAGGACAATTTCAACCTGCGCGACGAGCGCGGGCTTTCCGATAACGACCAGCGCCACCGACTGACCATAAGCGGCTCGCTCGAAGTCCCCGCGACGCGAAACGACTCCGCGCCCACCTTGCGCCGCTCGCTCGCTGGCTTTCAGCTAAGTTATATCCTCACCTACGGCTCGCCTCTGCCCTTCAACGTACAGACCGGGACGGATCGCAACTTCGACACCAACACGAACGACCGCCCCGCCGGGGTGGGCCGCAATACGGGTCGCGGCTTCGACTTCGCCTCGCTCGACGTTCGTCTGAGTCGAAAGTTTCAGCTCCGTGAGCATTTCGCAGTCGAAGCGGTCGCGGAAGGCTTCAACGTGCTCAACCGATCAAACCTGCAAATCCCCAATAACACCTTCGGCGCGGGCGTCGTGCCGCGCCCGTCGTTCGGACGCCCGACATCGGCAGCCGACCCCAGGCAGCTTCAGCTGGGCCTGCGCCTTAGCTTTTGATCGAAGACGATGATGAAGAAAATAGGAGCGATATTCGCCAGTGGCCTGCTCTCCATGCTCGCGGCCGCTTGCGCGCCGCCTGTGAAGAATGAAGAAGCGACGGCCTTCGCACCGGTGGGCCAGCCCGTCCGCATCTCTCCCGAAAACGCGGAATCGGCCGAGCCTGCGGTCGCAATCGCCCGTGACGGCACGGCTTACGTCGCATGGGTTGAGCATCGCGCGAAAAGCGAAGCGGATCTCTTCGTCGCGCGCTTAGACCACGACGGGCACGCCATTGGCGAGCCGGTTCGCGTCAACGCTCTTGCGGGCGAGGCGACCGCCTGGCGCGGCGACCCGCCGACGCTTGCTGTCTCTGCGGATGGAACCATTTATGTCGGCTGGACGGCTCGCGCGTCGGCCGCCGCGCAGGGCCACGCCACAGACCTGTACCTTTCTGCGTCGCACGACAATGGGCGCACGTTCGCGCCGCCCGTCAGGGTCAACGACGACCTTAAGCCTGTCGTTCACGGTATGCATTCGCTCGCGGTCGCGCGGGATGGACGGATACATCTGGCCTGGCTCGACGAGCGCAACATGGGAGCGCCCCCCGTCGATCAAAAGGCAGACCACAAACAGATGGAGCACATGGAGCACAATCGAGAGGTCTTCACGGCCTTCTCTACGGACGGCGGGCGCTCCTTCTCCGCTAACCGTCGCGTCGCGGGCGAAGCCTGCCCGTGCTGCAAGACTTCCGTGGCGACAGCGCCGGACGGCCGTGTGTACGTCGGCTGGCGACAAGTACTGCCCGGCGATTACCGTCACATAGCGGTCTCGTCTTCGGCCGACGGAGGCGAGACGTACTCGCCTCCCCTTATCGTCAGCGACGACCAGTGGGTGATCGCCGGATGCCCCGTCTCCGGCCCGGCTCTTCAGGCTACTGGCGAGGGGCTGTTGCGCGTGATGTGGTATACGGCCGGCGAGCGCGGCGTGCCCGGACTCTACTGGGCCGAGTCGAGCGACGCGGGCAAGACTTTTTCCGAGTCCAGGTTTTTCGCCGCCGGGCAGGCGCACGGCACCCCGCTCCTTCTGGCAGACGAGCGGGACAACCTGATCGCGGTCTGGGAGAACATAGACGGCGGCGCGGCTCGCCTGATGGCCGCGCCGCTCCTCGCAGCAGGAAAAGAGAGCGCGCAGGTGGCGACGAGCGCAGAGCTTCCTTCGGCCGCGATCATTGGCGACCAGCTCTTCATAGGCTACGTCGCAAGTACAGGCGAGCGGCGCGGCGTCTGGGTCTTGCGTGCGAAGCCAGCGCCCATTGCGATCGGCAATCGAGCTGCCAGGGCGAACGACGTGGACGCGGCCGGGAATTTCTCGGCCGCGCCCTATTGCATGGCGCTGATGATGGCCTCGGCGAACTCTGCCGTCTTGGACTCGCCGCCGATGTCGCGCGTGCGAACCTTCCCTTCTTCGAAAACCTTTAGGAGCGCCGATTCTATCTTTTCGGCGGCGTCGCGCTCGCCCAGGTGGCGCAGCATCAGGATGCCGGATTGAAGGAGCGCCGTCGGGTTGGCGATGCCCTGCCCGGCGATGTCGGGCGCAGAGCCGTGCACGGCCTCGAAGACCGCGCCCAGTTCGCCTATGTTCGCGCCGGGAACCAGGCCGAGGCCGCCGATCAGACCAGCGCACAAGTCCGAGACGATGTCGCCATAGAGATTTTCCAGCAGCATAATGTCGAACTGCTCGGGCCGCATGACGAGCTGCATACAGGCGTTATCGACGATCTTATCGTCGGCTGCGATCTCTGGATAATTCCTGGCGACATTGTAAAAGCATTCGAGGAAGAGCCCGTCCGAGAGCTTCATGATGTTGGCCTTGTGGACGGCCGTCACTTTCTTTCGGCTTTCGCGGCGGGCGTACTCGAAGGCGAAGCGTGCGACGCGCGTCGAAGCCTTCTCGGTGATGATCTTTATACTCTCGACGACGCCGGGCACGACTATGTGCTCTATGCCGGAGTAAAGGTCTTCGGTGTTCTCGCGCACGACGACCAGATCAAGCTCCGGGTAGCGAGAGGGTACGCCCGGCAGCGCGCGCACGGGCCGCAGGTTGGCGTAAAGGTCAAGGGTTTTACGCAGGCCCACGTTGACGGAAGTGAAGCCCTTGCCCACAGGAGTGGTGATCGGCCCCTTGAGCGCGACCTTGTTGCGGCGTATGGATTCGAGCAGCTCTTCGGGCAGCGTGTCGCCGAATTTTTCGAGCGCCTGCGCGCCCGCATAGTGCGTCTCCCAGGCGATGTCAACGCCCGTCGCTTCGATGATCTGCACCACCGCCGCAGAGACTTCGGGCCCGATGCCGTCGCCCGGTATGAGTGTGATAGTATGTTTCATAAGTGTAGAATCCAGGACTCAGAATTCAGGAATCAGAATAAAAGCAATGGCCAGGAGTTAAGAGATCAGAAGACAAATATCCACAACCTTTTTTCTTCTGAGTCCTGAATTCTGACTTCTGTAGTCCGACATCATACCAGCAACTCTTTAGCAATGCGAGATCAGGAATCATTGGGAGCGGGTGAGTGGGCGGACGCCATCATCATTGGCGGCGGCGTCATAGGTCTCGCGGTCGCTCGCGCGCTTGCCGGTCGCGGGCTCGGGCGCGTGGTTTTGATCGAGCGGGCGCGCCTCGGCGCAGAGGCTTCACACGCGGCCGCCGGGATGCTCGCCGCGCAGGCGGAAGCCAGCTACGGCGCTGATGCTTTACTTCGGCTGGCGTGTGCCAGCCGCGACCTCTACCCGCCGCTGGCCTCGGCCCTGCTCGAAGAGACGGGCATCAGCATCGAGCTTGAGAGAACGGGCACGCTCTACCTGGCCTTCACAGAAGAGGATGAAGCGGAGATAGAGGAGCGCTACGGCTGGCAAAAGCGCGCGGGGCTCAACGTCGAGCAGTTGACGATCGCCGAGGCGCGTCGCCTGGAGCCCGCGATTTCGCCGCGAGCCCGGCGCGCGCTCAGGTTTCCGCTCGACGCGCAGGTCGAGAATAGGCGTCTGGTCGCCGCGCTCGCGGCAGCAGCCGAGCGCCTGGGAGTAAGATTAATCACGGGGACGAACGCCCTGGCGCTACGGATCGAGCGCGAGCGTGTCACGGGCGTCGAAACATCGCGCGGGCGGGTGAGCGCTCCCGTGGTCGTCGTGGCCGGCGGCGCTTGGTCATCTTTTATAGAGTACAGGGGCGCGAAGCATGCCGGGCCTGTTCGCGTAGAGCCTGTGCGCGGGCAGATGCTCTGCTTTGAGGCCAACCCGCGCCCGTTGGCTCACGTCGTCTACAGCCCGCGCGGTTACATCGTGCCGCGCCTGGACGGCCGCCTGCTCGCCGGGTCAACGACCGAACGCGCGGGCTTCGATAAGTCCGTCACCGGCGGGGGGATTCATACGATCACCGGTCACGCGATAGAGATTGCGCCCCTCGTCGGGGGGCTGCCGCTGATGGACGCCTGGGCGGGGCTCAGACCGCGCGCCACGGCCGACGAGCTGCCGGTGATTGGCGGCTCCTCCGAAACGGGCGGGCTCTACTATGCGACCGCACATTATCGCAACGGGATTTTGCTTGCGCCCATTACGGGCGAACTGGTCGCCGACGAGATAGCGAGCGGCACGCGCCCGCCCCTGCTCAAGGCTTTTACACCGGATCGCTTTACTACTACGGCTGCTGCGGCCTTGCTTTAAGTTAATCGACGGAGAAGAACCACAAGGATGAGACGGTTAATCGCTTTCGCGCTCCTGCTGCTTGCGGCGGGAGCCTCATTCGGGCCCATCGCAACCTTTGGACAACAGGGACAGGTAGCGACGCCCGCGCCGCCGCCTGCGAAGGCCGCGCAGGAACGCGCCGCCAGTGCGCTCTACGAAGAGGCATCGAATTACGCGCCTGCCAAGTTCAAAGAATTCCAGACGAAGAAAGTGCCTTTCGACCCGAAGCTGTTAGAGAAGACTTTGCAGGAGCAGCGCGAGCTGGCCGCACGCTACGCGGCCGAGTTGGGCGGGCGCTCGGGGCTCGCGGGCGAAGATTTTTACTACCTGGGGATGCTGCACAATCTGTCGGACAACGCGGAGGGGACGCTCGACGCGATGAAGAAGTACATGGCCGCGCTCCCCGAAGCCAACGGCGAGCACGCGCAGGGAGCGCGCTACATCGTCGCGCAGCGCGCGGCGCGCATGGATCGTCTTGATGACGCCGAGAGCGCGCTCAGGGCCTACGCGGCGCACGAGCCTCAAAAGCCGGGCGAACGAGTCGCTATAGAGAAAGCGCTGGCGGCGGCCTACCGCAAGGCCCGTCAGCCGGAGCGCGCCACCCCGCACGCCGAGGACGCATTCAAAGCGGCCAAGCTGGTGCAGCCCACGCCCGCGAACCCGACCGCGCGCGACTTCTCGCTCTACACGGCGGGCATCAGCCTGGCGGAGGTCTACGCCGAGACGAAAAAGACCAAAGAGGCCATCGCCGTGCTCGAAGAGGTTCGCCGCGAGGCGCTCAGTAGCGGGTCGCAGCGCCTCTTCGCCGACACGACCGCCAAGCTCTCCGAACTCTTGATCGAGGCCGGGCGCAAGCCCGAAGCCATGAAGATGATCGAAGAGTCGATCGCCTATGTTAACCAGAACGTAAAAGACGCCGGGATTAAGCGCAATCTACTGAACAGCCTCGGGCGAAAGCGACGCCAGCTAAACATTCAAGGCGAAGTCGCGCCCGAGATAACGGTCGGGCGATGGATAGACCAGCAGCCCTTGAAAATCTCGGAGCTGCGCGGGCGCGTCGTGCTGCTGGATTTCTGGGCGACTTGGTGCGGCCCCTGCATCATTGCCTTCCCGCATCTCAAAGAGTGGTACGCTAAGTACAAGGATAAGGGGCTGGTGATCGTCGGCATGACGAAGTATTACGGCGAGGCGGGCGGGCGCGAAGTGACGCCCGAGGAGGAGTTGAGCTTCGTCGAGAAATTCAAGAAAGAGCACGGGCTGCCCTACGGCGTGGCGGTCGCCGACGACGAAGCGAACATGCGCAGCTACGGCGTCACGGGCATTCCGACCGCCGTTCTCATAGACCGTCGCGGCATCGTCCGCTTCGTAGACACGGGCGGAGACGCCGGCACGGCCCACGAGATCGCCGCCGTGCTTGAAAAACTGATTGAAGAACAGTGACGAGTGACGAGTGATAAGCGACGAGCAGGAAAACTGCTTTTACTTGTCACTCGTCACTCGTCACTCATCACTGTCTTTATGCGGTCTTTCATTTATCGAGCGCATACGTGGCTGGGAATCATTGTGGCCGTGCCCGTGCTGGCGTGGGCGTCGAGCGGTCTACTCTACGCTTGGCCCAACGCGGTCGAGGGCGGGAAGGTTGAGAGCATAGAGGCGTCCAGGGTGCGCGTGTCCGCGCCCGAAGCCATGAAGCGCGCCAACGAGTTCGCCGGAAGAGAATTGCCGACAACGGCGCTGACGCTTCTGATGAGCGACGGGCGTCCTATCTATCAGGCGGTCGGCGGGATGGGGGCGGATTCGCTTCTTATCGATGCGGAGACGGGAGCCGTCATCAAGACTCCGCCGCCGCGCCCCGTCACGCGCTACTTCCGCCAGGCGCACTTCTATTACTTCGCCGGCTCCTGGCAGGTCTGCCTGCTGATACTGATGTCCGCGCTCGCATCCCTTTCGGCGCTCTCCGGCATCTATCTGAACGTCGCGCTCTGGCGCAGGAAAAGAGGGAAAACACGCGCCCCGTAGGCGCTCGCGCCTCGGACTTGAGGCCAAATCTTTGTTATACTCTCCGGGCCGTATCTTCCCTCTTCCGGGGGGCGACGAGCGCGCCTGAGCAGAACCCTGAAAGGATTTTAAGGGCGCGCGGCGGCGGCGCTGGGCCAACAATCATCCAGTCCCCTGTATAAAGCTATGGAAAGTTCCTACATATCCATCATCCCGGTTGCGTTCGCAGCGGGCGTGTTCTCGTTCATCTCGCCCTGCGTTCTGCCGCTCGTTCCCGGCTATATCTCTTTGATCTCCGGCGTTAGCATTGACCGCCTGAAAGGTGAAGATGGCTCGCGCTCAACCGCACGTCGCGCCGTCATCCTTAACTCGCTCGCCTTCAACGCGGGGCTTTCAATGATCTTCGTCTCGTTGGGAGCGCTCGCCGGATTGATAGGCTCTGCGATTCTGTCAAATCAGTGGGTGCGCATAGCGGGCGGGCTCGTCATCATCGCCTTTGGTCTTCAATTGATGGGCATCTTGAAGATCGGCGCGCTCTACAAAGACACACGTTTCTTTTCGCAACAGAAGCCGCGCGGGATGCTTGGATCGCTGACGCTGGGGATGGCTTTTGCCGCCGGGTGGACGCCGTGCATTGGCCCAATACTGGGCGGCATCATCGGGCTTGCGGCCACGAGTGGCGGGTGGAGGAGTGGCCTCATGCTCTCTTCTTTCTACGCGGCGGGCCTGGCGCTGCCGTTTCTCTTGACGGGCCTCGGCATCAACCACTTCCTGGGCTTCTACTCGAAGTTTCGTAGGCACCTGCACAAGGTTGAAATCGCCTCCGGCGTGCTGCTGATTTTTATCGGCGTCGTGGTGGCCGCCAACTATACAACTCGACTGGCGAGCCTGTTAGCATTCGTGCCCAATCTTGAAACTTACTTGAAGTTTGAGCCGCCCGCGCCGCTTGAGACCACAGCGCCCGCCCCGCGCGCCGACACGGCTTTCGCGCCCGCGCCCGATTTCACTCTGACAAAGCTCGAAGGCCAGCAGCTCAGTTTATCGGAGCTGCGCGGGCGCGTCGTGATGCTCAATTTCTGGGCGACGTGGTGCGGCCCGTGTCGCGCAGAGATTCCTGAGCTAAACGCCATGCAGCGCGAGATGAAGGACCAGGGCTTGACGATCATAGGCGTTTCCTGGGACGACACGGCGGCCGGAGTCCAGGAGTTTCAGAAAGAGCTGCCGCAGGACTACACGATCTTGCTCGGCGGCGAAGACGTGCAATCGAAGTTCGGCGGCATTCCAAGTTTGCCGACGACCTACATCATCGACCGCGACGGCCGTATTCGCCAGAAGATCATAGGGGCGCGCGGCCGGCCCGTCTTCGAGGCCGCCATCAAACCGCTGCTCGAAGAAGCGCCTGTCACAGCGAAGAATCAACAATAAGCGATCGGTATTCGGTCGTCGGCAACAGGTCAAAAGCTTTTTGCTGACGGGCTGTTGCCGCCGCCGACCCGATGCCTGTTTTTAGGAGTAATAATCATGCGCAGACTTTTCATCTTCATCGCTCTCATATTCGCGCTCGCGCCCGCCTCCGGTCTTGTTCGCGCCGAAGGCAATCATGAATACGCGCCGCTCGTAGAGAAGACCGTAAACTACAAAGACTGGACGCTCAAGAGCCTGAAGGACGGCGCGCCCGTCAACCTGCGCTCGCTCCTGGAGGGCAAGCGGCTTGTGCTCGTGGTTTATTTCGCTCCGTGGTGTCCGAACTGGCGCAACGAAGCCCCCGTCGCCGCGAGCCTTTATGAGAAGTACAAGGCCAGCGGGCTTGAGATCGTGGGCGTCAGCGAGTACGCGACCGCTGCGGACGTGCGCGCCTACTTCGGAGAGAAGGGAGCGCCCTACCCTGTCGTCGTCGAATCCGAAGCGCGCGAGGATCGCGACAAGACCGCTCATTATGGCTACAGGCAGTTGACAGGCGACGCGCGCCGCTGGGGCTCGCCCTGGAATATTTTTCTTGAGCCGTCGAAGCTACAAAAGAAGGGCGACGTGTTGACGGAGACGGCCTGGGTCGTCAACGGCGAGCTGATCGAGGCCGATGTCGAGAAATTCATACGCGAGCGTCTCGGCGTGGATGTCAAAGCCCAGCTTAAAGCCCTCGCCAAAGAACAGACCGTCACCCCCTGCAAACAGTAGGCGATTCAGAAAAGGGATGAATGAGAAGCGATTCCGCACGTCTCGCGCTCCCATTCATCCTTTTTTTACCCCGCCACCTTGACCTCTCAATTAATCAGCTCGGGCCATTCCTCTTCCGCCATAAAGGGAATAGGCGAGGCGTGATGAACGATCATGCGCCAGCGGCCATCGCCGCCGTCTGGGCTCGAACGCCGGAAGATATTGGTGGCCTGGACAGCGGCAGAGGCGAGCCCTTCTTCCGTCATCATCGAGATGATCTCGGTACAATTGACCCAGGCGACATCGCCCGCGAGCGTGACGCGCTCGCCCCTGGGCGCAATCGTCATCGAATCGGTCGCCGTGAAGATGGCCATCCAGCTTTCGCGTATGCGCTCGTAGCCGAAGATGGCTTCCCTGCCGGGATGAATGC
>DASQYE010000296.1:0-10197 GCA_035639355.1 Pyrinomonadaceae bacterium | reverse complement strand
TTATCGGAAAATCTTATGCTCAAGCTCTTCGTCACAGGCGGCGCGGGTTTTATAGGCTCGGCCTTCGTCAGGCTGGCGCTCGATGCGATTCCAGGTTGCCGCATCGTCAACTTCGACGCGCTCACCTACGCCGGAAACCCGGACAATCTTGAGGGCTTGGACGAGGGCCGCCACCGCTTCGTGCAGGGCGATATCGTCGAAGGCGAGGCTGTGCTGGCGGCGCTCGAAGATGGCACGGACGCGATCATAAATTTCGCCGCCGAGTCGCACGTCGATCGAAGCATCGCTTCGGCCTACGAGTTTCTGCGCACCAATATTACGGGCACGCAGGTCTTGCTGGACGCGGCGCGCGCTCGCCGTGTGCGCCGCTTCCTACAGGTCTCGACCGACGAAGTGATGGGCAGCCTGGACGAAGGCGCGAACACTTTCTTCAACGAAGACTCTCCGTATCGCCCGAGCAGCCCCTATGCCGCCTCCAAAGCAGCAGCAGAGCATCTGGTGCTCGCTGCTCATCACACTTTCGGCCTGGATACCGTCATCACTCGATGCGGTAATAATTACGGGCCGCGACAGTTCCCGGAAAAGCTGGTCCCGCTGGTGATCTCCAACGCGCTCGCGGATGCACCCGTTCCCGTTTACGGCGACGGGCGCAACGTGCGCGACTGGATATATGTCGAAGACCATTGCCGCGCCCTGCTTCGCGCCGTCGAGCGGGGACGCCCCGGCTCCGTCTATAACATAGGCGCGCGCAACGAGCGCCCGAACCTGGAAGTCATAGAGGCCATCCTGGGCGCGCTCGGCAAGCCCCGCTCGCTGATACGCTTTGTTAAGGATAGGCCCGGCCACGACCGCCGCTATGCTATCGACCCGTCGAAGGTCGAAAGCGAGCTCGGCTGGCGGCCCACAGAGACCTGGGAGAGCGGATTGGTGAAGACCATAGGCTGGTACGAGGCAAACCATGCTTGGATCGCGCGGGCGCGAAGCGGCGCGTATAGAGAGTTTTATGAGCGGCAGTACGGGACGGAGGCGAGCGCGCCGTGAGGGCCCTGGTGACAGGAGCGGGCGGGATGGTCGGGCGCGCCGTCGCCGATTATTGCGCGGCGCGCGGCGACACCGTCTCTGCTTATACACATCAGACCCTGGACATTACGGACGAGGCGGCGGTCTCTTCGGCCTTCGAGCGCGAACGGCCCGATGTTATCTACAACTGCGCGGCGTGGACAGATGTTGACGGATGCGAACTGGACGCTGAGCGCGCCTACAGCGTAAATGCGCGGGGGCCGCAGATTCTGGCGTCCCTGGGCCGCCAGGTCGGCGCATCGCTCCTGACGATCTCCACCGATTACGTTTTCGACGGCGGAAAGCAAGGCTTTTATACTCAACGCGACGACCCGCGCCCGATCAGCGTCTACGGAAAGGCCAAGCTGGAGGGCGAGCGGCGCGCACAGGAGGCGAACGCGCGCACGATTATTATCCGCACGGGCTGGATATTCGGCCCCGGCGGCCCCAATTTTTTAAGCAAGGTCATCGAACTGGCGCGGGCGGGCGCGCGTCTAACGGCCATCAGGGATGCGTACGGGACGCCGACCTACGCGAAAGACTTGGCGAAGCGCCTGAGGGAGCTGGCCGAGCGCGATTTGCCGACCGTTTATCACGTGGTCAATAGTGGCGACGGAGCCAGCTATGAGGAGTTCGCCCGCGCAGCCCTAGCCGCCAGCGGGCACGAAGCATTCATTGAGAGCGTTAGTATGGACGAGCTGGCGCGGCCTGCTCCGCGCCCGCGCAACTCGCGCCTTCGGTGTCTGATGTCGGAGGCCATGGGCCTGGAACCTTTGCCTCTGTGGCTCGATTCGCTGAGGGATTTCGCCCGTTCGCCCCCGGAATTGAAAATCGCAGTTTGAGGCCGAGGACGGGCTCGCGCCGCTTGTCTAAACTCTTATCTTTGGTATGATGCTCTGTCGCGTCAGCGCCCCGCTCAAGGGTTTCTTTAACGTAAGGCTTGAAAGTTATGATTTCTGAAGATAATCGCCTGCTTCCCCTGTCTCTCGGCGAACAGACACTTGATCGCCCGTTGCGTAATGTGCCGACGCCGAAATCCTACGGCGTGTCGGCGTCCGATTCCGTCAACCTGCGCGATTACGTGGCCGTCGTGCTCAAGCGCAAGTGGCTGATACTGAGCCTTATTCTGGTCGTCACCTCGCTTGTGACCATACAGCAGTATCGCCTGCCCTCGATTTACGAGGCGGTCTCGACCATTCAGATCGAGCCGCAGCAGCGCAGCGTCCTTCAAACCCAGCAGGTCGTCATCAACGCCGACGCCGACCCAAAGTTCTGGCAGACGCAGCTCGAACTGCTCAAGAATCCGACGCTCGCCCGCCAGGTGACTCTGACCTTAGACTTGCAGCACAACCCGGCGTTCTTCGACGCCCAGTCGCAGACCAGCATTTACGCTTCGCTGCGCCGCATCTTCTCGCGCGAGAAGCCCGTGACCGCTCCGCCCCAGAGCGCGCCCGTGGAAGTGATAGACCAGACGGAGATGGCCGGACAGCAGCTCTCGGCCGAAGAGCTGGCCCGGCTTGTCCCTTACGAGGACACGCTGGCCGCCAACCTGAAAGTTGACCCCGTGCCCGGAACCAACCTCGTCAACCTTCGTTACACCCATACCGATCCGGTGCTGGCGCAGAAGATCGCTAATACTATGGGCGATGTCTTCGTGCTCAACAATATGATTCGCCAGACAAAGGGGTCGCAGAACGCTTACGAGCTGCTGTCGAGAGAGATCGCCGACTTGCAGCTCAAGATCAAGCGCTCGTCCGAAGAGCAGCTGAACTACGCCAAGGCGCACAACCTGCCGCAGGCGATAGACCCGAAAGCAGACCTCGAAGGCATACGCCTGGGGACGCTGAGCGCGCAGTTGCTGGAGGCCGAGAACACTCGCAAAAACCTGCAATCGCTTTACGAAGCGGCGGCCAAGGAGACCGACCCGAATACGATACCCGAGGTGCAGGACAATAAGCGCATACAGGAGCTTCGCAATCGCCTGGATATATTAAAGCAGAAGCGCGATGAATTGCTCGTGACCTACCAGCCTGAGTGGCCGGAGGTCAAGAAGGTTAACCAGCAGATCAGCCAGCTCGAAGAAGCGCTCAAGGATTCGCCGCGCGAGGTCGTCTCGGCCATGAAGAAGCGCTACGAGGCGGCCGTGGCGCAGGAGCGTATGCTGCAACAGGCATACCTGCAACAGCGCGGCGTCACCTCGCAGCAGAACCAGGACATGATCGCGCTCGGGGCTATCCGACAGGAGCTTGAGACCAACAAGCAGATTCTCAACACGCTGCTCCAGCGCCAGCGCGAATTGCAGATAACGGGCGGCGATAGGCCCAACAACGTCAGCGTGGCGACCACCGCCCGCGTACCCGGCGCTCCGATCGGCCCGCAGCGAACGCGCAATATCTTTCTGGCGCTGATACTGTCGCTGGCGGCCGGCGTCGGCCTGGCCTTCCTGCTCGACTACCTGGACGACACCCTGAAATCCGTCACAGACATCGATCGTTACATACACCTGCCGGCGCTAGCCGTAATCCCGGCCTTGCGCAGCGAGTCGCGATTGCGCCTGAAGGTGATGGGCGGCGCGGGCGCGGCCGCCGAGGGCCCCGATAAGGAGAGCACGGCGCTGGCCCTGATCGGCGACGTACGCTCGCCCGTCGCCGAAGCCTACAGGCACTTGCGCACCTCGCTTTTATTGTCGTCCGCCGGGCAGCCGCCGAAGACCATACTCGTGACATCGAGCCAGGCTTCGGAAGGCAAGACGACGACGGCCGTCAACACCGCCATCATGTTGGCCCACACGGGGGCCGAAGTGCTGGTCGTGGACTGCGACCTGCGGCGTCCGCGCCTTCATTCTCACTTCAAAGTGCCGAACGTGCGCGGCATCACCAACTACCTTTCGGGCGAGACGGATTTGGATGAGCTGTTGCAAACCTTCGAGCAGCTGCCGAATCTGAAAATCATGACCTCGGGGCCGGTGCCTCCGAACCCGGCCGAGCTTCTGGGCTCGAACGAGATGCGAAAGCTCCTGAGCGAGCTGGGCGAGCGCTTTACGCACGTCATCATAGACTCGCCCCCGGCCATCTCGTTCACGGATGCCTCCATTCTTTCGACGATGGTTGACGGCGTGATGCTGGTCGTGCACTCCGGGCGCAGCTCTCGCGCCGTCGTGCGACGCGCCAAGCAGCAATTGATGGATGTCGGCGCGAACATCTTCGGCGTAGTCCTGAACAACGTCAAGCTCGAATCGCAGGAGTTTTACTACGCCAGCTATTACGCGAGCTACTACACGTCGGACGATGACGGGCTCGACGACGGGCCGGGCGCGGCCGACGTGCGCGGGTCCAGTTGATGCGCGGCCAGTATTGCGTGATCGCGCCGGACGTTGTGCTCGGGCGAGAGGTCGCCGTTTACAATTTCGTCAATCTCTACGGCTGCGAGATCGGCGACGGCTCGAAGATCGGCTCCTTCGTCGAGATACAAAAGGGCGCTCGCATCGGCCGCAACTGCAAAGTCTCCAGCCACACGTTTATCTGCGAAGGCGTGACCGTCGAAGACGAGGTCTTCATAGGCCACGGCGTCCAATTCATCAACGACAAATACCCGCGCGCGACCGCCGCACCGGGCGGCCCACTGCAAACCGAAAGCGACTGGCGAGTCGAGCCTATATGGGTCGAGCGCGGAGCGAGCATCGGCACGGGCGCGACCATACTCGGCAACGTGCGCATAGGCTCGCGCGCCATCGTCGGGGCCGGGGCCGTCGTCACGCGCGACGTACCGGCGGGCGCAATCGTTGCCGGCAACCCCGCACGCATCATAAGGAGGGATGAGGGATGAGGGATGAGGGATGAAAAGGGTTGAGTGATTGATTCAGCTAACGCTGTAACTCAATCATTCATCCCTCATCCCTGCGGCCCTCATCCCTTGCTTTTCATGGTTCCTTTTGTCGATTTACAGGCTCAATACAGGGAGATAAAGGAAGAAGTAGACGCGGCGATTCGGCGTGTGCTTGAGAGCGCGGCTTTCGTGCTGGGGCCCGAGGTGGAGGCGTTTGAAGCGGCCTTTGCCCAGTACACGGGCGCGCGATTTTGTGTCGGCCTCAGTAACGGAACGGCCGCCGTTCAACTGGCCGTGATGGCCTGCGGCCTGGGCGCGGGTGACGAGGTGATCGTCCCCGCCAACACTTTCTTTGCGACCGCCGAAGGAGTCTCGACCGCAGGGGCAAGGCCCGTCTTCGTGGATGCTGACCCGCTCTCTTACACTATCGACACGATGAAGATCGAGGCCGCGATCACGGAGCGAACGCGCGCCATCATTCCCGTGCACCTGTACGGCCAGGCCGCCGATCTCGATCCGATTTTCGACCTCGCCGCGCGCTACAATCTCGTCGTCATAGAGGACGCGGCGCAGGCGCACGGCGGCCTTTACAGAGGGCGGCCGGTCGGCGCACTCTCGCGCGTGGGCTGCTTCAGCTTTTATCCGGGCAAGAACCTGGGCGCTTACGGCGAGGGCGGGGCGATCGTGACCAACGACGCGGATGTCGCGCGCCGCGTGCGGCTGCTGCGCGATCACGGCTCCGAGCGCAAGTATCATCACGAGATCATCGGCTACAATTTCAGGCTCGAAGCGATACAGGGCGCTGTGCTCGGCGTCAAGCTCAAATACCTGGACGGCTGGAATGAGCTGCGCCGCCGCCACGCCGCTCGCTATCATGAGCTGCTGCGCGAGACCCCTCTCAAGCTGCCGCGTGAGATGGAGTACGCGCGCCACGTCTATCATCTATACGTCGTGCAGGCGGACGAGCGCGAGGCGTTGCGCGCGAGCCTCCACGAAGCGGGCGTGCAAACAGGGATACACTATCCCGTTCCGGTGCATCTTCAACCGGCCTACGCCGCACTCGGGCACGAGCCCGGCGCGTTTCCCGAAGCCGAGCGGCAGGCCCGGAGTGTGCTTTCGCTCCCGATCTACCCGGAATTGACCGACGAGCAGATGGCGCGCGTCGCCGAAGCGGTTCAACACGCGGCCGCCAGCACCTCGGCGGCAAGCAGTTAAGTTTCTCCTTCTTCCATTATTCTTAGAGACACAGGGAATGAGCGCGGCGATAACAATAGGTGTGATCGGTTGCGGCTACTGGGGGCCGAATCTACTGCGTAATTTCGCGGAGAACGACGGGGCGCAGCTGAGCTGGATGTGCGATCTGGACATGAAGCGGCTCGACACGGTCGGACGCCGCTACCCTGCTGCCAGGACGACGCGCGATTGCCGCCAGCTCTTCAACGATCCGCACCTGGACGCCGTCGTCATCGCCACCCCCGTGGCCACGCACTTCAACTTCGCGCGCCAGGCGCTCGAAGCGGGCAAGCACGTCCTCATCGAAAAACCATTCACGACGAGCGCGCGCGAGGCCGAGCAGCTGATCGAGCTGGCCGAGCGCAAGGGGCTCACGCTGATGGTGGATCACACCTTCATCTATACGGGGGCCGTGCGCAAGATCAGAGAGATAGTGCGTGGCGGCGAGCTGGGCGAGCTGCTCTACTTCGATTCGGTGCGGATCAACCTGGGGCTGTTCCAGCCCGACATCAACGTCGTCTGGGATTTAGCGCCGCACGACCTCTCGATCATGGACTTCATCATCGGGCGAGAGCCCGAGTCCGTCACCGCAACGGGCCGCTCGCACATAGAGCCTGGGATCGAGAACATCGCCTACGTCATGTTCCGTTTCTCGGACGAGTTCATCGCGCACTTTCATTTCAACTGGCTCGCGCCCGTCAAGATTCGCCGCACACTTATAGCCGGAAGCCGCAAGATGATCGTCTACGACGACATCGAGCCGACGGAGAAGGTACGCATCTATGACAAGGGCGTGACGACCAATCGAGCGGGCGACGATGCGGATAAAGAGGACGCATACCGCACGCTGGTCAGCTACCGCACGGGCGACGTGTGGGTTCCGAAGCTGGATTCGACGGAGGCCCTGCACTACGTGTGCAAGGAGTTTCTGGACTCTATCAGGGAGCGGCGGTGCCCGCTCACGGACGGTCATGCGGGCCTGCGCGTCGTGCGCCTGCTGGAAGCCGCGCAACAGTCCATCACCCAGGGCGGGCGTCAGATGAAGCTTTAAGTGAAGCTTTAATTAGACCGCAGCTTTAAACCGTGCCCCAGCGTACTTTGTTTGCCGAGGACGAGCCTTCGGCGGCGCGCTGGTCGCGTTCCTGTCGGGCGAGCCTCAGATCGCTATCGACCATCAGGCGTACCAACTCCTTGAAGCCCACGCGGGGCTCCCAGCCGAGCACGCGCCGCGCTTTGGAGGCGTCGCCCAGCAGCAGATCGACCTCGGCCGGGCGATAGTAGCGCGGGTCTATCTCGACGTACTTCTTCCAATCCAGGTCCAGATAACCGAAGGCTTCGTCCAGGAATTCGCGTATCGAGTGGGTTTCGCCCGTGGCGATCACGAAATCGTCCGGCTCCTCTGTCTGCATCATCAGCCACATCGCTTCCACGTAGTCGCGCGCGTATCCCCAATCCCTTCGCGCGTCCAGATTCCCCAGGTATAGCTTCTCTTGCAGACCGAGCTTGATTCGCGTCGCCGCGCGCGTGATCTTTCTAGAGACGAATGTCTCTCCCCGGCGCTCCGATTCGTGGTTGAACAGTATGCCGTTGCAGGCGAAGAGCCCGTATGACTCCCTGTAGTTGACCGTGATCCAGTAGGCGTAAGCCTTGGCGCAGCCGTAGGGCGAGCGCGGATAAAAAGGCGTGCGCTCCGTCTGCGGCGTCTCGGCGACCTTGCCGAAAAGCTCTGAGGAGGATGCCTGGTAAAACTTCGGACGAATGCCGGCCTCGCGTATGGCTTCCAGGATGCGGACAGTGCCGAGGCCCGTGACCTCGCCCGTGTATTCGGGCACGTCGAAGCTGACGCGGACGTGCGATTGCGCGCCCAGATGATAAATCTCTTCGGGCTTTGTCTGGCGCAGGATCGTGTTCAGAGAGCTTGAATCGTTCAGGTCGCCGTAGACGAGCCTGAGGCGCGTGCCCTTTTCGTGCGGGTCCTGGTAGAGATGATCTATGCGATCCGTGTTGAAGGAGGAAGAGCGTCGAATAATGCCGTAGACATCATAGCCTTTTTCCAGCAACAATTCGGTCAGAAACGAACCGTCCTGTCCCGTAATGCCTGTTATCAATGCGCGTTTTGTCATGTCTCAAATCGTTCCTGCCATCTGGCTTAATGGCCCCTGGGGGCAGTCTGCTAGCGCGGCGCGCGGCGCTGGTTGCAATTAACGGAGAGCGCGTTTCGCATCACTTCTCGAATCTGATACCATAACCAAGCATAGACGGTTTGAGCAAGTCGGCGCGTGTCGCCTGTCCGCAAAGTTCTGTGTTATAAAGTTTGTTAGGAACAACCCCTTATTCTTAAAGATCAAATGGACGCCCCGGCTAAAGAGTTTCCTTACAAAAAAGTTACTGTCACGGGCGGCGCGGGTTTCCTCGGACGCCACCTGGTGCAAAGGCTCAAGGATCGCGGCGCGGACGTGTTCGTGCCGCGCAGCCGCGACTACAATCTGGTCAGAGAAGCGGACGTTGGTCGCCTGCTCGACGACGCTCGCCCCGACATGGTCATTCATCTGGCGGCGGTCGTCGGCGGCATAGGGCACAACCAGAAGAATCCGGGCCGCTTCTTCTACGAGAACCTGATGATGGGCACGCAACTGATAGAGCAAGCGCGCCTGCGCGGCATAGAGAAGTTCGTCGCGCTCGGCACGGTCTGCGCTTACCCTAAGTTTACGCCCGTGCCCTTCAGTGAGGACGACATCTGGAACGGTTATCCTGAAGAGACCAACGCGCCCTACGGCCTGGCGAAAAAGATGATGCTCGTGCAGGCCCAGTCCTACCGCGAGCAGTATGGCTTCAATACCATCTACCTGCTTCCGGCGAACCTCTACGGCCCCTTCGACAATTTCGACCTGGAAACCTCGCACGTTATCCCGGCGCTGATACGCAAATGCGTAGAGGCGCGCCGCTCGGGGCGCGCGAGTATAGAAGTGTGGGGCTCCGGCGATGTCTCGCGCGAGTTTCTATACGTAGAGGATTGCGCCGACGGAATCCTTCGCGCGGCTGAGTTGTACGACGGCGCGGAGCCGGTCAACATCGGCACGGGCCGCGAGATAATGATTAGAGACCTGGTTCAACTGATCGCGCGCCTGACCAATTTTGAGGGCGAGATCAAGTGGCAGACCGACAGGCCCAACGGCCAGCCGCGTCGCGGGCTGGATGTGACACGCGCCTTCGAGAAATTCGGCTTCCGCGCGCAAACCTCTCTGGAGGACGGCCTCAGACGCACAATTGATTGGTATGAGGCGACGGCGCGCGCAGACGGCACTACAGAAGCGGGATGATCCCGCGCCGCGCGCTTGAAAAAGAGAGGCTTTGCCGACCGAAGAGCCGCGCCGCAGTGCCCTTTGCGGGAAGACTTCCGGGACAAAGCCTGTCAAATCTCTTTTACGGCAAAGGCTCGCCGAAGACGCCTCTTATTCTCCGGAGAAAAGTTTGCCATCGCTCTCCTTATGGCGCTCGGGCGTGTGCGGCGGGCGCTCCATTCGGCGCGGGCGCTCTTTATCCGGCGCGCCCCTGGAATCGCCCTTTGATCTCCTATGTATAAGAAGATTTTGAACAAGGCCATCGGACTCTACCTGTTCCCGTTCAGGCCCGATACGAGGCTTTATCATTACGTTAAGGACAACTTCTTCACAGGCAGCACGGAGCATCTCTACAGGGCCATCAGGCACATCAAGACCAGGGGGGGCATCGCGCCCGATTCGATCATTATAGATGTCGGCGGCTTCGACGGCGGGACTGCGCGCTATTTCGCCGCAGAGTTCGAGGGGCTGGACGTTTACTGCATTGAGCCCAACAGCCGCATGCTGCCGCAGTTGAAGAGGGTCGCGCGCGATGAGCCCAGAATCCACGTCAAGAACATGGCCCTCGGGCTGGCGCGCGGCGAGGCGCGACTCCACGTCACGTCAAATAACGTCTCGTCTTCGATCAACGAATTGAACCCCGAAGAGATAGGGAAACAACCGCAGGTCTTTCAGGGCTGGCTCAAAGAAGAAGCGGCGGAAAAAGTCCTGCTCTCGACGCTCGACGACGAGTTCAAAG
>DASQYE010000295.1:0-3545 GCA_035639355.1 Pyrinomonadaceae bacterium | reverse complement strand
GGCGCTTGAACTGCTGCTCTAAAATGAACCGCGCCTTCTCCAGGTTCTCTTCCGTCTTGCGTTGATAGATGGAGGTGTCTGCGCCCTGCTTCGCCCCGAGGTGGGTCGGGATAGTCGCCAGCGTGAGGAACGGGAGCTTCAACCTTTTGGCCCACCCGCTCAGACGATAAACCTCCTCGGGCTCTAACCCGTCACGCTTCGACATCAGAAGCGGGCCGAGCTGCAATCCGAAATGTTTATTGACGAGCAGCGGCAGCAGAAAGGTGCGCGCAAACTGAGCGTAAGGCAGCCAGGTGGAATCTGCGGGGTCGCGCTGCTCGAAGGAGAGCCAGTCTACGAAGACCGGCACGGGCCCACGGAAGAGGACGTTGTAGGGCGTCGCGTCCTTGATGCCCCTCCCCTCGGCGAGCATGGCCTCGCCAAGATCAAGCGTCAGCGCTGCCGCCGCGTGCAGCATCTCTGGCGGCCACTCGTAGGGAAAGCTCTGGAAAGGTACGCGCTCGTGCTCGACGACCATCGAGACTTGATTGTTGCTTACGAGGTCTGCGAGGTCGCCGTCCCCCAGCAACTCTTTCATGCTCGCTTCGGAAAGCGGCCAGGCTTTCACGACATGGCCTGTCTCTACGAAGCGACGCAGGGCTTCGGAGGCCAGCGAAGCATTGATGTCGTCCTCGCCCTGCTTGTTGACCAGACGTAGAATGCGTCCTTCGTATGAAAGCAGTGCCCCGGCGGGGTCTCGAAAAGAAGCGGCCATAAGGTAGTAACAGGGCAACACTCGTCTTGCCCTGAGCTGCGGCGAATGTCCGTAATTTTAGTTGGGCGCGTAAATTTGGGAAGCGCAGGCCGTTTTTGAGTAGAAGCCAGGTTATGACTTGCTCTTATCCTCGTCTTGCAAGGCGGGCGGGCTGGGAGGCTCGCTTCCTCTTATTTTTCGCTTCAAGAAGAGCCAGTCCTTGATCCTGCGGAAATAAAACATGCTTCCAATAAAGGCGGCGACCAGCAATTGCCATATCAATGCCCCCGAGCCCGGATCGGCGTAGAGCAATATCAGATTTTTAATGGCGAGATGGTGAAACATCCGAAGTCCTCCTCAAAAGAAAGTAAATGATTTACAGGAGTTTAATGGTTATGTCAATTAAGCACGATGAATCTCGTAAGTGTGATGAATCCGGCGCGGGCAGAAGCGCCGCTTCTGCCCGCGCCGGGGTCGAGCGCCCCGAAGATCGGCCTGTGGCCTTACGGGTTCGCAGCCTTCCTCAAGCATTGGCGGTCGTCGTCGTGCCGCCGAGCATCTCGGCGATCGGGGTGTATTCAAGCTCCTGCGCCAGGGCGACCGCCTCGTAGGTGAGACGCCCGGCGTAAGTATTGACGCCCTCTTTAAGACCCGGATCGCTCTGGATCGCCGCGATAAAACCCTTGTTGGCGAGCTTCAGGGCGTAGGGCAGCGTGGCGTTCGTGAGGGCGAAGGTAGAGGTGCGCGGCACTGCGCCGGGCATATTGGCGACGCAATAATGGAGCACGCCTTCGACGTAATAGGTCGGGTCGGAGTGGGTGGTCGGGTGCGTCGTCTCTATACAGCCGCCCTGATCTACAGCGACATCTACGATCACCGCGCCGTCGGGCACGTCCCTGAGCATGCCGCGCGTGACCAGCTTCGGGGCGGCAGCGCCCGGCACTAGCACAGCGCCGACGATCAGATCCGCCTGCGAGACGGCATCGTGAATCATATAGGCCGAGGAAGCGAGCGTCGAAATCTTAGAGAGGAAGATATCGTCCAGCTCGCGCAGCCGTCCAAGGTTGTTGTCGATGATGGTGACGTGCGCGCCCATGCCGACGGCGATCTTGGCGGCGTTAGTGCCGACCACGCCTCCGCCGATGATGACGACGCGCGCCGCAGGCACGCCGGGCACGCCGCCCAGGAGCACGCCGCGACCGCCGCTCATCTTCTCCAGATAATGCGAGCCGACCTGAATCGCCATCCGCCCGGCCACTTCCGACATCGGCGTCAACAGCGGCAGCGTTCCGAACCTGTCCGTGATCGTCTCGTAAGCGACGCCCGTCACTTTGCGTTCCAGCAACTCCCTGGTCAACTCTCTATCGGGCGCAAGATGAAGGTAGGTGAAGAGCAACTGGCCCTCGCGCATACGCGGGTATTCGGGCCGGATAGGCTCTTTGACTTTGACGATCATATCGCCCTGCTGCCACACCTCGTCGGGCGTGTCCAGCAGGGTCGCACCCGCCCTCACATATAGATCGTCGGCGAAGCCTGAGCCGTCGCCCGCTCCGCGCTCGACTACAACCTTGTGCCCGGCATCCGTCAGTGCGCGCACGCCCGCCGGCGTCAGTCCCACTCTGTACTCGTTGTCCTTAATCTCTTTCGGCAAGCCAACGATCACTTTGTTCGTCTCCAATCCTGTCGGGGCGTTAAGAGCTAAGACTTCATTAAGACTTCACGAGGCCGTTTCGCGTCAAGACCTTCGGTCGCTTCCCTTACTGAGGCTCGATTTGATCTATCTGCGCGCGTTGCAGCTTGCCGCTGTAATCAACATAGATGGACTTCCATTCGGTGAAGATGTCGAGGACTTGCGTGCCCGCCTCGCGGTGGCCGTTGCCGGTCGCCTTCGTGCCGCCGAACGGTAGATGCACCTCCGCGCCGATCGTTGACGAGTTGACGTAGAAAATGCCCGTGTACATCTCGCCCATCGCGTGAAAGGCGCGGTTGACATCCTGCGTATAGATGGCAGCAGATAATCCGTAGCGCACGCCGTTCGCGATCTCGACGGCCTCTTCGAGTGAATTGGTCGGAATCACGGTCGTCACCGGCCCGAAAATCTCTTCCTGCGAGATACGCATCTGTGGCGCGGCGTCCGTAAAGACGGTCGGCTCGATGAAGTAGCCGTGCTCGTGCGCACCCCTGGTCAGGCGCTTGCCTCCGCAGGCGAGCGTCGCGCCGTCCTCGCGCTCGCCGATCTCCACGTAGCCCATGATCTTGTGCACGGCGTCGGCGTTAATCACAGGGCCCATGTCGGTCTTAGGGTCTGCGCCGTCACCGACCCGTAAGCCCTCGGCGCGCTCGACAAGCTTTTTGGTAAACTGCTTGTAGACTTTTTTGTGAACGACCAGGCGGGACGATGCCGTGCAGCGTTGGCCCGATGTTCCGAACGCGCCCCACACCGCGCCCTCCACGGCGAGGTCTATGTCCGCGTCGTCCATGACGATGATGACGTTTTTGCCGCCCATCTCAAGCGAGCAGATGGCGTTTCGCTCGGCGCAGCGCGATGCTACGATGCGGCCCGTCTCGGTCGAGCCCGTGAACGAGATCAGCCGAAGCGACGGGTGATCCGTTATGGCCGCGCCGGCCGTCTCGCCGTAGCCCGTCACCAGATTGACGACGCCCGCAGGGATGCCTGCTTCTTCGCAGGCCTTAACCAGATTGTAGGTCGAGAGCGGAGTGTCTTCCGCGGGCTTGATGACGACCGTGTTGCCGCAGACCAGGGCCGGGATGAGTTTCCAGGAAGGAATCGCCATGGGAAAATTCCAGGGCG
>DASQYE010000294.1:0-9801 GCA_035639355.1 Pyrinomonadaceae bacterium | reverse complement strand
ACTTGAAGATACCGGTCGTGATTACGGTGTACGCCGACCGCTCCTTCACCTTCGAGACAAAGACGCCGCCTGCGGCCGACCTCTTGAAGAAGGCTTCGGGGGTTGCGAAGGGGTCGGGTAAGCCGAACCGCGAAAAGGTAGGCACGATCTCGCGCGCCAAGATTGAAGAGATCGCCCGCGCTAAGATGCCGGACTTGAATACCACGAATTTGGAGAGCGCCATCAAGACTATAGAAGGAACGGCGCGCAACATGGGATTAACAATAGAGTAGATACTAGATGCTAGATGTCAGTAAAAACCAGCATCTTGCATCTGACATCCAGCATCTGCTTTTGAGAGGGAGAAGTTGACTCAAGGTCGCTTCGCTTGAACCTCGGAGGCTCAGTTGATGAGAAAGCACGGGAAGAAATACCGCGCGGCCCTGGAAAAGATAGAGGTCGGGCGGAAATACAGTCTGGAAGATGGCATCGCTAAGGTCAAAGAGATAGTCTTCGCCAAGTTTGACGAGACGGTCGAGCTGACGATGTGGCTCGGCGTAGACCCTCGCAAAGCCGATCAACTTGTGCGCGGCACGGTCGTCCTTCCGCACGGGCTCGGCAGATCGAAGACCGTGCTCGTGATCGCGCAGGGCGACAAGCAAAGGGAGGCGCAGGAAGCCGGGGCCGATTTCGTCGGCGGCGACGATATGGTGGACAGGATCAAGGGCGGCTGGCTTGAGTTCGACGCCGTAATCGCGACGCCCGACATGATGCGCTCCGTCGGCCAGCTCGGAAAGATTCTGGGCCCACGCGGCTTGATGCCCAACCCTAAGACGGGAACCGTCACCTTCGATGTACGCACGGCCGTGCAGGAGACCAAAGCCGGTAAGATCGAGTATCGCGTAGATAAGACGGGCGTCATTCACGTTCCCGTCGGCAAGGCTTCCTTCGATGCGGACAAGATTCGAGATAACGCGCGCGTGCTCCTTGACGCGGTCGTTAAGGCCAAGCCGACGACCGCCAAGGGCAAGTACGTCAAGAAGGTGAACCTGGCGGCGACCATGAGTCCGGGCGTCCTGTTGGACGAGACCGCCTACGTCAAGTAGAAAGTGTGAGGAGCGAGCGAATGAAAACCAGAGCACAGAAACAGAAAGACTTAGACGCCCTCACGGAGCAGTTCCAGAAGGCCACGGCGGCCATGTTGGTCGGCTTTAATAAGCTCACCGTCGGGAAGGATCAGGAGCTGCGCAACCAGTTGCGCGAGGCTGGCATCTCTTACGAGGTCGTCAAGAACACCCTGGCGCGCAAGGCCGCCGTGGGCACACCCTTTGAGCAGGCCGCAGAGCATTTCAAGGGCGTCACCGCCATCGCCACGAGCGAATCAGACCCGGTGAGCCTCTCGAAAGCGATCTCCAAGTTCACCAAAGCCAACCCGGACGTTTTCACCTTCAAGGTGGGCGTCGTAGAGGGCAGGGTCGTCGCGCTCGGCGATGTCGAACAGATTGCCAGCACGCCGCCCAAGGAAGTATTGATCTCGAAGATCATGTTCCTGATTAATTGCCAGGCGCAGCGTCTGGTCACGGTGCTTTCAGCCGTGCCGCGCAACCTTGCGATCGTCGTCAACCAGATCGGCGAGCAAAAGGGCGGCGGCGGCGGTGGCGAAGAGGCCGCCTAAGACGATTTTAGATTTTGGATTTCAGATTAGCGAACGGATTGAATAAAGATGAGGACTTGTCTTTCAATCCAAAATCGGCGATCTAAAATCCAAAATCGAGTGGGTCGGACCAGGGATAAACGAGCGAGGCGATAAGTCAGGTCGCCTGTTACGGCTCGGACGCACGGGCGGCTCGCGATGCAGCGAGCCCGTAGAGGCTTCGGGCGTCCCGTGGGTTCTCCTGCTGCAAACCGTAACAACCGGGGCACACCAGAACCCTTTTTTGAGGAGGATAGAAAGCAATCATGGCAGCAACACGTGAAGATGTGATCGAATATTTGAAGGGCATGACCCTTCTGGAAGCCTCGCAGCTTGTCAAAGAGCTTGAGGAAACCTTCGGCGTTTCGGCGGCGGCGGCAGCGGTCGCGGCCCCTGCGGCGGGCGCGGCGGCTGGCGGCGGCGAAGCAGCTGCTCCGGCCGAAGAGAAGACCGAATTTGACGTAGTCCTGCAAGCCGCCGGCGGCAACAAGATCAACGTCATCAAGGTCGTGCGCGAAGTCACGGCTTTGGGGCTGAAGGAAGCCAAAGACCTCGTCGAAGCAGCTCCGAAGGCCGTCAAAGAGGGCGTGTCGAAGGAAGAGGCCGAGACGATTCGTCAGAAGCTGGCCGACGCAGGCGCGACCGTCGAAGTAAAGTAAATTCGGCTCAGAACTAGGGATTGGTGCGGGGGCGAGGCGCGGCGTGCAACTCGCGTTAGCGCTCCTGCATCAAAACCGAGCATTCGTTGATGGGTTTGGCTTGACACTTTAATCGTGCGCGATTAATGTAGGGGAGTATTGAGAGGCGCTGGCGTTACTCCCAAAAAATTTGAAGAATAAATCGAGCTGCTTTTGGTTCAAAAGCGGTCGGGGCTTTTTACGCTCCGACCGCCATTTGGCGTCTCTACACATTTTAGATTTTGGATTTTAGATTAAACGGTTTTAGATTCTGGATTATCCCGTCGGCCAGCCGCGTCGCCTCAATCCAAAATCCAAAGTTTAAAATCCAAAATCCCTAGAGGGAATCACCGATGTCTGCAAATCCGCTTCAAACAATCGCTAGTGGGACGGGCCGTCGAACGAGTCGCCCGCCCGATCGCCAGGACTTCTCGAAGATCGCCACGGCCGTGCGCATCCCGAATCTGATAGAGATTCAGCGCGAAAGTTACAACCGTTTCCTGCAAATGGACTTGCTGCCCGAAGAGCGCCAGAACACGGGTCTTCAGGCGGTCTTCCGCTCGATCTTCCCTATCTCGGACTTTCGCGGGACGGCGACTCTGGATTTCGTAGAGTTTCAGATCGGCAACTGGCAGTGCAAGTGCGGGCGTCTGGAAGGCTTGAACTACCTGCGCGGCAACTGCAAGACCTGCGGCTCGACGATCAAGGTAGACCCGCTCGTCCCAAGCGAGACGCTGTGCCACAACTGCGGCACATTCAACTCCGTCCGCCCGCAACTGTGCGACAACTGCGGCGAGCCCGTCGGCCTCAAGCACAAGCATGACCAGCAGGAGTGCCAGGAGCGCGGCATGTCTTATAGCGTCCCGCTCAAGGTCAAGATTCGTTTGACGGTCTACGATAAAGACCCCGAAACGGAAACCCTCTCGATCCGCGACATCAAGGAGGAGGAGGTCTTCTTCGGCGAAATCCCGTTGATGACCGACAACGGCACGTTCATCATCAACGGGACGGAGCGCGTCATCGTCTCGCAGCTTCACCGCTCGCCCGGCGTCTTCTTCAAGCGCGGCCCGCTCTACGTCGCCAAGGTGATTCCGTACCGTGGCTCCTGGGTCGAGTTCGAGTACGACCAGAAAAATCTACTCTACGTGCGCGTCGGTAAGCGCAAGTTCCTGGCCTCCATTTTCCTGCGGGGCTTAGGGATTTGGCTCAACCAGGAGTTTGACGGAAAGCATTTCCCCTCAGACGCGACCCTTGAAGAGGCCGTTAAGAACGCCTCCTTCTCGGACGAAGACATCCTTCGCGCCTTCTACACCGCCGACGAGGTTCGCGTCCAGGAGGGACGCCTCTTCATGCGGCTTCCCGAGGCGGGCGCAAGCAACCTGGTAGGGATGCGTGTGGATGCGGATATTAAGGGTCGCGGCGAGCCCATCGTGCGCGCCGGAAAGAAGATCACCTCGTCGTCGCTGGACGCGATGCGTAAAGCGAAGGTCGGGGAGGTCGAGATTGACAGCACGCAATTCGAGGGCGCTTACGCTCTCGGCGACATCGTCAATACGGAGACGGGCGAGGTCATACTCGAAGCCAATAACGAGATCACGCCCGCCAAGCTGCAAGAGATCATAGAGGCCGGCATCACCAGCTTCAGCGTCTTCTTCCCGGAACGCGACGACCTGGGCACGATCCTGTCGCAGACCTTGAAGAAGGACGTGATCAACAAGCCCGTGGACGCGCTGCTGGAAATCTATCGCAAGATGCGTCCGGGCGATCCGCCCACGGTGCAGACCGCCTATCGCCTGTTGGAGAGCATGTTCTTCGACCCGCGCAAGTTCGACTTTTCGCGCGTCGGACGCTTGAAGTTCAATATCAAGATGGGCAAGCCCGAGCGCGACCGCATAGACGATCCGCTGCTTTCGGCGCACGACTTCGTGGAGGTCGTCTCCTACGTCCTGAAGATGCGCAAGAACCCTGCCGAGTACCAGGCCGACGATATTGACCACCTGGGCAATCGCCGCGTGCGTGCCGTCGGAGAACTGCTTGAGAACCAGTTCCGCATCGGTCTTGAGAGGATGGAGCGCGCCATCAAGGAAAAGATGTCGATCCATCAGGAGATGCAGACGACGATGCCGCGCGACCTTATTAACGCCAAGCCGGTGACGGCTGCGGTGCGCGAGTTCTTTGGCTCATCCCAGCTTTCGCAGTTCATGGATCAGACCAACCCGCTCTCGGAGATTACGCACAAGCGCAGGCTGTCGGCCCTGGGGCCGGGCGGTCTCTCGCGCGAGCGCGCAGGGTTTGAAGTCCGTGACGTGCACCCGACGCACTACGGTCGCATCTGTCCGATCGAGACGCCTGAGGGGCCGAACATCGGGCTCATCTCATCGCTTTCGTGTTTCGCCCGTATCAACGAGTTCGGCTTCATCGAATCACCCTATCGCAAGGTGGTCGATGGCCGCGTCGTTGAGTACGTGCGCGTCATCAACGGCGGCGATACGAAGTTCAAGCCGAACGACCACGTCCCGCAGGAGGACGTTGAGAAGGCCAACAAGCGAGTCGGAGCCGACGGGCGCAAGGCCGACTTCGAGCCCTGGCCCTTTTACCAGACGGCCTGGGAAGAGGATAAGCACGTCATCGGCCAGGCCAATATCGAGCTGGACGAGAACGGCTATATCGTCAACGACCGCAACGCGGCGCGCAAAGCGGGCGAGTTTATTCTCTCGCTCCGCAAGGATATTGAATACGTAGACGTGTCGCCCAAACAGCTCGTCTCGGTCGCGGCCTCCTTGATTCCGTTCCTTGAGAACGACGACGCGAACCGCGCCCTGATGGGCTCGAACATGCAGCGCCAGAGCGTGCCGCTGCTTCGCGCCGAGTCTCCGTACATTGGGACTGGCATGGAGAAGGTGACGGCCAGGGATTCGGGCGCGGTCGTCGTCGCGCGGCGCGATGGCGTGGTGGACTACGTCGATTCCGAGCGCATCATCGTCCGCGCCGATCATAACGTGGACGGCACGATCTCGCGCGAGGTGACGGCCGACATCTACACGCTCATCAAGTTCAAGCGCTCGAACCAGAACACCTGTATCAACCAGCGGCCCATCGTGCACGTAGGCGAGCGCGTCGCCAAAGGACAGGTCATCGCCGACGGGCCGTGCACGGACAGGGGCGAGCTTGCCCTGGGCCGAAACGTGCTCGTGGCGTTCATGCCCTGGCGCGGCTACAACTTCGAGGACGCCATCCTCGTCAGTGAGCGCCTGGTCAAGGATGACTACTACACTTCGATTCACATCGAGGAGCTTGAGATAGAGGCGCGCGATACAAAGCTCGGGCCCGAAGAGATCACGCGCGACATTCCGAATGTCGGCGAGAATATGCTGCGTGACCTGGACGAGTCGGGCATCATACGCATCGGCGCACAGGTCAAGCCGGGCTCAATCCTCGTCGGCAAGGTAACGCCCAAGGGCGAGACTCAATTGACGGCGGAAGAGAAACTGCTGCGCGCCATCTTCGGCGAGAAGGCAGGGGACGTGAAAGACGCTTCCTTGGTCTGTCCGCCGGGCATCGACGGCACGGTCGTAGACGTGCAGGTCTTCACGCGCAAGGGACAGGAGAAGGATCAGCGCTCGCAGACCATCGAGCAGGAAGAAGAGGATCGCCTGCGGCGCGACCTCGAAGACGAGATACGAATCTTGCGCGAGCAGCGCGACGCGCGTATCTACGAGCTTTTGGAAGGCCGCAAGCTCTCGGCAGACCTCACGGCCAACCGTGAAGTCTTGATCCCGAAGGGGCAGACGATCACGCGCGAGATGCTGGCGGGCTTAGAGCCGAAGGCTCTCAGAAAAGTGCAGATGTCTTCGACGCGCGTCGATGTCGGCGCGGAGATTAAGGAGTACGAGGAGCGCACCGAGCGGCAGATCAAGATTCTCTCAGACATCTACGAGGAGAAGATCGCAAAGCTAAGGCAGGGCGACGAGCTTGCGCCGGGCGTCATCAAGATGGTCAAGGTCTTCATCGCCATGAAGCGCAAGCTTTCCGTGGGCGATAAGATGGCGGGCCGCCACGGCAACAAGGGCGTCATCGCTCGCATTCTGCCGGAAGAGGACATGCCGTACCTGCCGGACGGAACGCCGGTCGAGATCGTCCTGAACCCCTTGGGCGTGCCGTCGCGCATGAACGTAGGGCAAATCTTAGAGACGCACCTCGGCTGGGCCGCCCGCGTGCTCGGTCTACACTTCGCGACGCCCGTTTTCGACGGCGCGAGCGAGAAGGAAATCAAGACGCGGCTCAGGGACGCCGCCACGCGCTTAAAGGAGCTGGGCCAGCCCGAGATCGTCAACGAGAGCGGCAAGACCGTGCTCTACGATGGACTGACGGGCGACCCCTTCGAGCAGAAGGTGACGGTCGGCTACATCTACATGCTGAAGCTGTCGCATCTCGTGGACGATAAGATTCACGCGCGCTCGATTGGCCCATACAGCCTGATTACGCAGCAGCCCCTGGGCGGCAAGGCGCAGTTCGGCGGACAGCGTTTCGGAGAGATGGAAGTATGGGCGCTTGAAGCCTACGGCGCGGCGCACATCCTTCAGGAACTCCTGACGGCCAAATCGGACGACGTGGCCGGGCGCTCGAAGATTTACGAGGCGATCGTCAAAGGCGAGGCGGATTTCGATCCGGGTCTGCCAGAGTCCTTCAACGTACTGGTGCGCGAGCTGCAATCGCTCTGCCTGGATGTCGAGCTGATTAATAAGGAAGACGGCAACGGGGCATCGGCGGTCGGCGACGGCACGGGCGAAGCGATTCTGGTCAGCGGAGGAGCAGAATAAAAACGGGGCTAGGGGTCAGGGGCCGGTGTTTTGATTAAACCGGCCCCCGGCCCCAGGCCCCAGGAGATAAAGATGTTTCGATTCCAAGAGCAAAAAACGCAACTCGCGCCCGATTTCGAGGCGATTCGTATCTCTCTGGCGTCGCCGGAGAAGATCAGGCAGTGGTCACACGGCGAAGTCACCAAACCCGAGACGATCAATTACCGCACCTTCAAGCCCGAGCGCGACGGGCTCTTCTGCGCGCGTATCTTCGGCCCCGTCGCCGATTGGGAATGCCTGTGCGGAAAGTACAAGCGCATGAAGCACCGTGGAGTGATCTGCGACAAGTGCGGGGTGGAGGTGACGCAGGCCAAGGTGCGCCGCGAGCGCCTGGGCCATATCGATCTGGCCAGCCCTTGCTCGCACGTCTGGTTCTTCAAGGGGCTGCCCTCGCGCATCGGACACCTGCTCGACATCCCGCTGCGCGAGCTTGAGAAGGTGCTCTATTTCGAGTCCTACATAGTGATCGATCCGGGCGACGCTCCCGTCAAAGAGAGAGAGCTTTTGACCGACGAGCGTTATCGCGAGCTGGTGCGCGATTTTCCAGGCCAGTTCGTGGCGAAGATGGGCGCGGAGGCGATCAAGGAGCTGTTGACGATCGTCAACGTCGAGGAGCTGGCGACGGAGCTTCGCACGCGCATGAAGGAAGAGACTTCGCAGCAGAAGAAGCTCAAGTACTCCAAGCGGCTCAAGGTCGCCACCTCTTTCTTGAAGTCCGGCAATCGTCCCGAGTGGATGATTCTGGACGTGATCCCGGTCATTCCGCCCGAGCTGCGGCCTCTCGTGCCGCTCGACGGCGGACGCTTTGCGACCTCGGACTTGAACGACCTCTATCGGCGCGTCATCAATCGCAATAACCGCTTGAAGAAATTGATGGAGCTGCGCGCGCCCGAGGTCATCGTGCGCAACGAGAAGCGCATGCTACAGGAGGCTGTGGACGCGCTCTTCGATAACGGTCGTCGCGGCCGCGTACTGCGCGGCGTCAATAATCGTCCGCTCAAATCTCTTTCGGGAACGCTCAAGGGCAAGCAGGGACGTTTCCGCCAGAATCTTTTGGGCAAGCGCGTGGACTATTCGGGCCGCTCCGTGATCGTAGTGGGCCCGGAGCTGAAGCTGCACCAATGCGGGTTGCCTAAGAAGATGGCGCTGGAATTGTTCAAGCCCTTCATCTACAACCAGCTTGAGAAGCAGCAGCACGCGGCGACCATCAAGCAGGCGCGAGAGATGGTCGAGCGACAGGAGCCCGTCGTCTGGGACATCCTCGAAGAGGTAATCAGGGAGCATCCTGTGCTCTTGAACCGCGCTCCGACGCTTCACCGCTTAGGGATACAAGCCTTCGAGCCTGTCTTAGTCGAAGGCAAGGCGATCAAGATTCATCCGCTCGTTTGCACGGCCTTCAACGCAGACTTCGACGGCGACCAGATGGCCGTTCACATTCCGCTCTCGCCCGAAGCGCAGATCGAAGCGGCCGTTCTGATGTTGTCCTCGAACAACATCCTTAGCCCTGCAAACGGCCAGCCCATCGCCGTGCCCTCGCAGGACATAGTCTTGGGCTGCTACTACCTGACGCGCGACAAGCCGGGCGCGAAGGGCGAGGGCCGCGTCTTCGCCTCGCTCGACGAAGTGCTGCTGGCCCTGGACGCCAGGGACGTGACGACGCAGACGCCTATCAAGCTTAGGATCGAAGGCGACCTGCTAGACCTGACGCAGGAGCACGACAACCAGGACGTGATGCGCGCCACCGAGCAGCAGAATATTCGCCGCGTCGTCAATACGACGGTCGGCCGCGTTATCTTTAACGACCAGATTCCGGCGGGCCTGCCCTTCATCAACGGCACTATGAAGAAGAAGGGCTTGCAGTCGCTGGTCAACTACTGCCACATACGCTTGGGCCACGAGATGACGGTCAAGATGCTTGACGACCTCAAGCAGCTTGGCTTCCTCTACGCGACCAAGGCCGGCATCTCCATAGGCATTGACGATCTGGTGACGCCCGAGGCCAAGAAGACCCTCGTGGCGAAGGCCGACGACGACGTGATTAATGTCGAACAGCAATACCTGGACGGCGTTATCACCAACGGCGAACGCTATAACAAGGTGGTAGCGATCTGGTCTGAGGTGACCGACAAGGTCGCCAAGGAGATGTTCCGCGCGATGGACAAGCGCGAGAAAGACCTGGACGAGCTGAACCCCATCCTCGTCATGAGTGATTCGGGAGCGCGCGGCTCTGCACAGCAGATTCGCCAGCTCGCAGGTATGCGCGGTCTGATGGCCAAGCCCTCCGGCGAAATCATCGAGACGCCCATCCGCGCCAACTTCCGCGAAGGGCTGAACGTCTTGCAGTACTTCATCTCGACGCACGGCGCGCGTAAAGGTCTGGCGGATACGGCCCTGAAAACGGCCGACTCCGGCTATCTGACGCGCCGTCTCGTAGACGTGGCCCAGGACGTGATTATCTCCGAGCCGGACTGCGGCACGCTCAAAGGTATCTCTTCGACGGCGATTGTCGAAGGCGGTGAAGAGATCGAATCGTTGCGCGACCGCATCGTCGGGCGCACGGCGAACGACGACGTGATCGACCCTGTGGAGGGGC
>DASQYE010000293.1:0-8958 GCA_035639355.1 Pyrinomonadaceae bacterium | reverse complement strand
GATTGTCAAACCGCTCGCACGCCGGGCCCTGGAGTCACAGATGGACTGTATCAAGCCCGGTTGAGGAGGCCGCGCCGCAAGCCCGTATGCGATGCTTCTCGTGCAGTCGTCTCGATCTCTGTTTTCTCAATCAATATCCTGACCGAGCCATCATGTTGACCTGTCAGATTGACCCTCGCAAGCGCGCCCGCTCGCCCCCGATTTTCGGCCTCCTGCCGGTTAAAAGCAGAAGATATAAGAGCTTACTTCAAACGGCCGCAGCCTTCGCGGTTGCGGCACGCGGCTTGTTAAGTAAAGGGCGCGGCTCGAAGCGCGCGAGCGCTTCACGGGCTCACCGCACGGGGCCCGATAGCCGCACCAATTTGAAAAGATGAGCATCAGCCGATTAGCCCAAACGCGCCAAGTGCGTGCGCGCCTCCGATGCTCATCCCAATGACTCTCACCCCCAGACAGGCGGGCGAATGCCACTCTAGAAGCCCGCCTCTTGCCCGTCCGAAGCCGGAAGCCGAGCGGCTGATTTGCTCCCAGCCCTTTGCTTCCGGCAACGGATAAACCCAGGGCGCGAGAGTTGACCATCACCTTCAAGCGGGAATCAGATTTAACAGAGCATGTTGCCGGATGAAGGCGGCGAGAGGCCGGGCGCGAGAGTACGCGATAGGGCCCACGCCGCCGAGGGAGCGCAATTGAAACTCATAGAGATGTCTGATTACAATCGCGCGGCCAGGCTTTACTGGGCCGGGACGGTTGTTGCCGGGGCGCTTCTTTGCGTGTGGGCTCTTTACCAGTGCCTCGCCTTCGGCCCCGTCGAGTGGGCCCAGTTCCTGGTGCTGCTCTCGCTGGTGGCCGCCGCCGGTTCCTACCCGATTCGTATTCCGAATACGACCGCAAGCGTGACGGCGGGCGACACCTTCATTTTTTTAAGCGTGCTGTTTCTGGGTGCGCCGGCGGCGATCATCGTCGGCGCGACGGATTCCTATGTCGGCGCGCGGCGCACGACCAGGCGCGCGACGAGCCATCTGGGTTCGCCCGCGATCATGGCGCTAACCGTCCTGGTGGCCGGCAACGCCTTCTATTTGACGCTCAAGGCTTATGCGGGCGTCACGAATATTCCGCTCAAGAGCGTGGCGCTGCGGCTGGATCATCTCATCGTGCCGCTGGTCGTGATGGCCGTTCTGCAATACTTCTTAAACGGGCTGGCGATCGCCGCGCTCTACGCCCTGAAGAGTCGTCGCCCGATCTGGAAATTCTGGCGCGACGGCTACCTCTGGACTTCCTGGACGTTCTTTGCCGGGGCGATCGCCGCCGCTCTGATCTACGGCGCTATCTCGCGCTTCGGCTTCCTCTACGTCCTGCTGAGTATCCCGGTCATCGCGGCGACCTACGCGACCTACAAGGTTTACTTCGAGCGCGTGAGCGAGAAGACGCGCGAGGCGTCCGAGATGAGCCGCCTGCATCTGGCCACGGTCGAGGCGCTGGCCACGGCCATCGACGCCAAGGATCAGACGACGCACTGTCACGTCCGCCGCGTGCAGATATACGCCGCCGGTATGGGCCGCGTCTTCGGTCTCTCGGAGCGCGAGATCGAGGCGCTCAAGGCGGGCGCGCTCCTGCACGACATAGGCAAGCTGGCCGTCCCCGACCACATCCTTAACAAGCCGGGCCGCCTGACGGCCGCCGAGTTCGACAAGATGAAGGTGCACACCACGGTCGGCGCTGAGATATTGCAGCGAGTTGATTTCCCCTACCCGGTCGTCCCCATCGTGCGCCATCACCACGAACAGTGGGACGGCCACGGCTACCCGGACGGATTGAAGGGCGACCAGATTCCTATGACGGCGCGCATCCTGGCGGTCGTAGATTGTTTCGACTCCGTGCGCGAAGACCGCCCCTACCGTCGCGGCATGACGCGCGAAGAGGCCGGGGCGCTTCTTTTGCGCGGCTCCGGCACGCATTTCGACCCGAAGGTGGTGGGCAAATTTCTGGAGAGCCTTCCGCGCTTCGACGCCGAGATCGCCGCGCTCGGCCTGGACCAGCAGAGCGCCGTCGAGACGGATTGCGAGCCGCGCTCTTTGACCGATTCCGAGATACCCGAGCCGCGCCGCGAGCCGGCTTCGGTTCTGGCCTACGACCAGATCAAGAACGCTCACAGAGAGGTCTACGCGCTTTACGAGATCGCGCGCACTTTCGGTTCGTCCCTCGACATCGAAGACACGCTCTCGATCCTGGTCAACAAGGTGGGCCACATCATCCCCTTCGATACCTGCGTGGTCTACCTCTACGACGAGCTGAAGGGCTATGCCGTGGCGGCGCACGTCGCGGGTCGAAACGCAGAGGTCTTGAGCGACCGCTGCGTCGCGCCGGGCGAAGGCGTCACGGGGTTTGCGCTCGCCAACCGGCGGGCCATCAATCACATTCACCCGGCCCTGGATTTTACGGGCGTCGAGCTGGAAAAGGGCAGCGAATACCGTACGATGGCGGCGCTGCCGCTCTTCAAAGACGGGCTGCTGCTCGGCGCGCTCTCGGTCTATTCGATGGAGCTCGGCGAATACACGGACGATCACATGCGGTTGCTTGAAACCGTCACGCGGCTCGCGTCCGACGCGCTCGCCAACGCGATGCACCACGCCGAGGCGGAATCCAACGCGCTCACAGACCCTCTCACGGGGCTCCCGAACGCGCGCTCTATGCACCTGCGTTTCGAGCAGGAAGCGTCGCGCACACGCCGCACGAGCCGCCCCTTCCAGGTCATCATGCTGGACCTGGACGATTTCAAGCAGGTCAACGACACGTTCGGGCACAAGATCGGCGATAAGATGCTGCGCGAGGTCGCGCGTCTGTTGCAGGGGCAGCTGCGTGAGTACGATTTCCTGGCGCGCTACGCTGGCGACGAGTTCGTAGCCATCGTGCAGGATTTGGAGGGCGGGCAGGTCGAAGAGCTTTGTCAGCGAATAGAGAGCACGATCAAGAAGTTCGCCTTGCGCGTGCGCCCCGGTCATCACGCGCGCGTCGGCATCAGCGTCGGCGCTTCGACCTACGGCGTGGACGGCGAGACTCTGGATCAGCTCCTGATCGCCGCCGACCAGGCCATGTACAGCGCCAAGTCTGAACACAAGCAGCGGCGACGCGCAGACCTCGCAGAAGAAACCATCGCCGAGCTGGAAGCAAGCAAGCTCGCTTCGACCGCGATCAATTAGAAAAGGGGGATAAAGAAGAAGAGAATAAAAGAGAGCGCACGGGCAAAAGACCCTTACCGGCCCGCGGTCGGCTTTATCTCTCCTCGGAAAGTTTTATGAGCCATCATATTCTTCAACAGTTCGACGAGCAGTGGCTGGCGGAGATCGCGCGCGGGGACGCGCCGACCGTAGGCCGGTCTTTATGCAGACCCACGGCCTGTGAATCCGAAAAAACCTCTCATCCCGCGCTCGCGTCCACGACGACGCAGCAGAGGCTCTTCTCAATCGTCGCGCTCATCATCGCCGCCTTCGCGCTCCTCCTGGCACACGGGGCCGCGCGCCGCGCCGAAGACCTACAGCAACGCCTCGCCGCGCATGAAAGGGCAAGCGGCCGGTAGCTATACCCTTCCGACCATACAGGCCATGTCACTCTTCTTAACTCTGCTCTTCACGCTCACCTTGTACCGCCAGCAGAAGCGGTAAAGTTATCTCAAAATAGATTTGTTGACTTCCACTATTCATGGAAGTAAACTCCCCACGCTTCACGTGTTAGCAAGAGCGCCACTCCTCGAAGAGTCCCACTCCTGCTCGATCTCACATAGCCTCAAGCCTTCGTGGAGGAGAAAATCACAATGTATTACAGGCGTTTCGCCGCGACGTTTTCATGTGTCGCCCTTTTCTTCGCGCTTCCCATGGCTGTCCGCGCAGTTCAGGAGCAAGATAGAGTCGTATCGAAAACATGGCGCAAACCCGCACCTCTGAAAATAAAAGTTATCAAGACCAGAAAGGGTGAGTTTGCGCCTGAGCAAAAAATCTTTGGTGGAGATGATTGGTTTAAAGGCTTGTCAATTGTCTTGGAGAATGTTTCAGGCAAGACCATCACCTATGTCGGAGTCGGTTTCCTCTTCCCCAGAGATGATGAAGAAGTTGGAAAGACGGCTCCCTTGTACCACACTCTTTCCTACGGGCATCACCCGAAAGCACCGGACGAAGCTCTCGTGAATGTTCCGCCTTTAGCGCTAAAACCTGGCGAAAGCCTCGCCGTCACGTTGTCCGATTCCGATTATTTTGAAGTGACGACTAATTTGAAACGGCTTGAGTACGGTCACGGTATCAAAGGGATAAAGTTTCACCTTTACGAAATTTACTTTGATGACGGTACAGCTTGGGTGACCGGACATTGGTACTTGAACAACTCAGATATTCAGGAGCGACGACCTCTCAGCGAAGCGCCCGGAACTAGAAATCATTCCACATTTTTAAGCCACAGCCTTAGAGAGTACAAGACAGCTGACTTATTAAGCTTTCTGAAGGTAAGTTGGCCTGATATTTGTACAGTCCAAACGGAGCCGCCACGTGGAGAGATTGGGCTATGTGGAGTGGCTGATGGATTCTACAGCAGACGCTGTTGTAATTCAGGATATCCGAACCAAACCGGCTGCTACAAGAGAGAAGCGTGGGTGCGTCCCGGCTATTTGGGAGAGACATTTGACACAATAATTTATGAGGTTATGGACACTTGTAAGACCAATCTTGGTCTTGGGTCGCCATGTGACTTACAACTCAATAGAGTACGTTTCGCTTGCGAGACTAGTGGAGGTGGCTGTAACGGCGGAGAGTATGTCGCCTGTCCTAACGGAGGCCAGAGAGACCCTGCAACATGTCTGTGTCAGAGTCCCAATTCACCAATCCTCGTAGACATATTGGGTAATGGCTTTGATCTGACAGACGGCGGCGCTGGTGTCCAATTCGACCTTAACAATGATGGCACAGCGGAAAGACTGTCATGGACGACTGCCGCTTCAGACGATGCGTGGCTGTCACTTGACCGTAACGGCAATGGCTCAATAGATGGTGGCACTGAACTTTTCGGCAATTTCTCGCCACAGCCAGTTTCGCCTGCTGCCAACGGCTTTCTCGCGCTGGCGGAATTTGACAAAGCGGAGAATGGCGGCAATACAGATGGTAAGATCAGCGTTCAGGACACCACCTTCTTGGCGTTGCGGCTATGGCAAGATAGAAACCACAATGGGCTGTCGGAGCCCGCAGAACTGCATAGCCTACCGGAGCTTGGTCTGAAATCCATAGAGTTGGATTACAAAGAGTCTAAGCGAGTGGACGAGTATGGCAATGAGTTCCGCTATCGTGCAAAGGTCAGAGATGCGAAGGGAGCGCAAATGGGACGCTGGGCATGGGATGTCTTCTTAGTCGGGTAGCTAAAGCAGCTACGGATGAAACCGCCCGGAGGTCTATGAACGACTTCCGGGCGGTTTTCGATTTGGCGAGCATCTGCAATATAACAGCCTCACTTTGACGAACTTCTTGACAAAGCAGGTCAGCTTCGCTTTCAATCGATAAAGAGACGTGCGGCCCTGCCGCCTCGTAGGCATTGCCTGTCGAGCGAGCACGCGCGCATGTCCCTTGCGCAGGATGCGCTCTCTCGTCTCATCCCCGACACTAAGTAAGGACTTGGGCGCGCGCGGGCGCTTTCTAGATTGGCAAAGCATGTCGGCTCCTTCCAGCACAACCACCAAGACGGCGACGCTGCTCATCGTCGATTCTGAGGCGAGCGAGCGCGCGCGTCTGGGCCGTATCTTCGAGGACGCGGGCCATCGCGCCTTCATGGCCTCGGATGCGCCTTCGGCCCTGCGCCTGCTCCACCGCGAGCCCTTCGATCTGGTCATCCTGGACATAGAGATTCCGGGCGTCAACGGGCTCGCGCTCTGCCGTCTTCTGCGCGCGCAGGCGGCGACACGACAGCTGCCCCTGGTCGTCTTTACCGCCAGCGACGAGGAGAACCGCAAGATAGAAGCCTTCGCCGCCGGGGCCGACGATTACATCGTCAAGCCTTCGAGCCCGCGCGAGCTGCTGACGCGCGTCGGCGCGCACCTTGAGACGGCGCAGCGCGAATGGGCGCTCGTCGGCACGAACCGAGAGCTGCAATTCCTGGCAGACCTCGGGCGCGGACTCCTGCGAGCGCTTGAGCCCTCGCAGGTCGTGCGCCACGTCGCCGGCGCTACCTACGAGGGCACGGGCGCTGTCGTGTGCGCGGCGGCCCTCGGCCGGGACAAAAGCATCCCCGTCATCTGCGCCTTCGACCGCGAGGGAAGCGCCGAGGATGAGCGCGTCGTCCATACAGAGCGGCTCAATGCCTGGCTCGCCTCTTCCGCCTCGTCCACCTCCGCGCTTCTGGAAGAGCCAGAGCGGTTCTTCCTGCGCGACGAGGCGCACCGCGTCGAGTACGCAGCGCCGCTCCGCTTCGGCGGTCGCACCAAGGGAGTGCTCGTCGTCGGATTCGACGACACTGCGGATTGCAGCGAAACCGTGTGGAGATTGGTTGACGCGGCGGCGCAGCAGGCGGCGCTGGCCGCTCACGTCGCCTCGCTCTACCAGGCGGCGCGCGACGCGGCCAGTAGCTTGAGCCTTGAGGTCGAGCGCCGCACAGCCGAAGCCGAAGCGCAGCGCCGCTTCACCGAGGCGATAATAGACAGCCTTCCGCTTTCGCTCTACGCCGTAGACCGTGACTATCGCGTCGTGGCCTGGAATCGTAACCGCGAGCTGGGCGGACAGGGCATCCCGCGTAATGCAGTGATGGGCCGCAATATCTTCGACGTGCTGACCCGCCAGAAGCGCGTCGTGCTTGAGCGCGAGTTCGCCCGCGCCTTCGAGACGGGCGAGATCGAGCGCATAGAGCAGGAGACGACCACCCGCGAGGGAGAGACCAAGCACTGGCTCGTCAGCAAGATTCCGATGCGCGCCCAGGGCGACGGCGAGGTGTCGCACGTCATCACGGTCGGCGAAGACATCACGACGCGCGTCGAGGCCCATCGCGCCATCGCGCGCGCTGAAAAACTGGCGGCCGTCGGTCGCCTGGCGGCCGGCGTCGTACACGAGATCAACAATCCGCTGGCGACCATCTCTGCCTGCGCCGAAGCGCTGGAATCGCGCGTCGCCGAGGGCGCTTTCGACGGCTCACCGGAAGTCGAAGACCTGCGCGAATACCTGGGGCTCATACGCAGCGAGGCTTTTCGCTGTAAGACGATCACGAACGGGCTGCTGGATTTCAGCCGCACGCGCGCCAGCCAGCACGTCCCCGTCAACGTCAACGAGGTGATCGCGGCGACGGCCCGCCTGCTCGTGCACCAGCGGCGCGGCGAAGGCGTCGAGATCACGGTCGAGGCGGCGCGCGAGGTCGCGCCCATCTCCGGCGACGCGGGACAGTTGCAGCAGGCCATCATTGCGCTCGCCACAAACGCTATGGATGCGATGCCGGAGGGGGGCCGTCTCACCTTGCGCGCGCGCAATCTGGAGACGCACGTGCTCGTGGAAGTCAGCGATACGGGCGTCGGTATAGCGACCGAGAACTTGACGAAGATTTTCGATCCGTTTTTTACTACGAAAGAGATCGGCCAGGGGACGGGGCTTGGCCTCGCCGTCTGTTATGGTATCGTAACGGAGCACGGCGGGCGGCTCGACGTTCAATCGTCGGTCGGCGTCGGCACGACGTTTACCATCTCACTCCCGGCCCTCGACGGCCAACATAACGGAGAAGAAACAGCTTGAGCGAGAATACGCGACCCACACGACTCCTCGTCGCCGAAGATGAAGCGAACCTGCGCCTGGTGATCCAGAAAGAGCTTCAACGTCTGGGCTACAGCGTCTCCGTCTCGCCCGACGGAGAGGCGGCGCTGCGCCGTCTCGAAGAGAGCAATGTGGACGTTATGCTGTGCGACATCAACATGCCGCGCATGGATGGGATGGAGCTGTTGCGCAGGGTGCGCGAGCGTCCCAACCCGCCAGAGATCATCATGCTCACAGGCCACGCGACCGTCGAGACGGCCATTGAGGCGATGAAGCTCGGCGCGTACGACTATCTCTCGAAGCCTTACCGCATTACGGAGCTGGACGCGCTCGTCAAGCAGGCGGCCGACAAGCGGCGGCTGCGCGTGGACAACCAGCGCCTTCGCGAGCAGCTGGCGCGTCAATCCCCTACGCCCGAGATCATCTCCGTCTCCGAGACCATGAACGAGGTCGTGCGTCTCATACAGCGAGTCGCGCCCTCGGAGGCTTCCGTCTTGATTACGGGCGAATCGGGCACGGGCAAGGAGCTGGTCGCCCATGCCATTCATCGCCTGTCGAGCCGCGCCGACGCTTCCTTCATAGACCTCAACTGCGCAGCCTTTCAGGAATCGCTTCTCGAATCTGAGCTGTTCGGATACGAGGCGGGCGCATTCTCCGGCGCGAAGGGGCGCAAGCTCGGGTTGATAGAGCTTGCGGACGGCGGCACTCTCTTCCTGGACGAGGTGACGGAGCTGCCCACGCAATTGCAGGCGAAGCTCCTGCGCGCCATCGAGACGCGCACCTTTTATCGCGTCGGCGGAGTACGCAAAGTCGAGGTCAATGTCCGCATCGTCGCCGCCACGAATCGCAACATAGATGCGGTCATCGCCGACGGCACGTTTCGCGCAGACCTCCTCTATCGAATCAACGGCTTCCAGATTTCGCTCACGCCGCTCAGGGAAAGGCCCGAGGACATAGAGCCGCTGGCGCGTTATCTATTGCAGCAACTCGGCGGCTCGAATCCGCCGGAGCTGACCCCGGAGGCGCTTCAAGCGCTGCGCTCCTACGCCTGGCCCGGCAACGTGCGCCAGCTGCGCAACTGCCTTGAGCGCGCCGTGCTCCTCTCCAACGGGGAAGTCATCACCTTGAGCGAGCTGCCGCCGGAAGTCGCCCGTCCGACGGCGATTCCCATGCCCGTCATGCTCGCTGCGCCGCAGAGCGGCAC
>DASQYE010000292.1:0-16073 GCA_035639355.1 Pyrinomonadaceae bacterium | reverse complement strand
GGGTTTTACGCCGGGAACCTGGTTTTAGGGGGATGTAAAGACTGTCCAGAGAGCGCGGGCCAACACGCTATTAGATAAAAGGTAGGGGAATACTGGAGGGGGCTTGCGCGTGAGTCGCTTGAGGCTTCAATCTGCCGTCCTGCCCGTGTCGGTCAGGTCTTCTATGCACCAGTGCGTGGATTGGCCTACGTGCGTCATGCGTCCCTTGGCATCGATCTCGTAATCGGGCACGCCGTAGCGCTTCCAGACCTGGGGGTCGTAGAGCGCAAAGCCGCCTCCGCGCGCGACGCTCGCCACGAACTCCTCGCCATCCGGGAAGGTATAGATGCCGCGCTCTCTCAGATCAACTCTCTTCGACGACAATTCGCAAGTCCTCTTTTGATATATATGCCGAAGTGTCCGGCGCTCGTCGACCTTGTGCTTAGCGGGCCGGTTCAAACTCCGCCTCCGTATGTTGCCCGACCATGCCGCTCAGCTCGACTCTCCCGCTCGCGAGCACGTGCAAGACCTCGTAGGTGCGCTCCTCCGGGTCGCGTCCCGGCATCAACTCCGCGCGGAAAGTCAAAAGCATACCGGCGCGCGCCCACGCCGGGACGGCTCTGCGCTGCTTTCTGAGCGCGCGCGCTCTGGCTCTTCTACGCTTGAGCACGTGAATGAATCAGCCTTCTCATACGATCGGGAAAAAGCACGTCAATCTTTTGCGGCTCGATGACGGCCGTTACTTCGCCCATACCGTAAACCGGATGCATCATCGTTTGCCCCGTCCGATAGGTACGCGTTCGATCATAGGGCGCGCCGGATTTCGCTGTGGCCCGCATGCTGGGGCTGCTCATCCTGTTTTTGTAGGTGCTGCGCGTTCCGCATTTAGGGCAGCTGACGCGCGAGATCATGCCCCGCTTGTTGACGGACGCGACCACATGACCGCGCTCCTCGCCACAAACATCGCACAATTTCTCGACGCGGTCGCCAACCGCATAGGTCTGTTTTTCCATCTCTCCTTCTCTCTCTCTTCTCATCGCGTGAAGCCCCGGCTTCTGGCTCGACAGGCTTTTAAGGCTTCAAGAGTGAGACAAAAAGTGCCCTGCACCCGGCCTCATTTGTACCTGTATGTGATACGCCCTTTCGTCAGATCATAAGGCGACAGCTCTACGCTCACACGGTCGCCCGCCAGGATGCGTATAAAGTTCTTACGCATCTTGCCGGAGATTTGGGCCATGACGACATGATCCGTTCCATCCAGACGCACTTTGAAGAAGGCGTTGGGCAGCTTATCCACCACCACACCCTCGGCCGGAATAAGGTCTTCTTTTGACAAACTAAGTCTCTCCTTCGATATGTGTAAAAGAGAATCGGCGCTCAGCCGGTCGCGCCGGCAGTGCGGATGCTCGCTCCTTCTACGTCTCTCTTTAGTGTGTGCGCTCTCTTTCGAGAGAGCGCGCGCATTTTGTGCTCGGACAAATAGATGCCCCCGGCCTTGAACATCCAGGCGGCCGGGGGCGCTTAATGTAAATAGTCGCCGGTCGTAGGCCGAAAGCCGCGCCTTTTTTCTTTACCAGCGCGTCGAGCGGTCGCCGCTGCTGCTGCCGAAGTCTCTGCGCCCGCCGCCGCCACCGCCGCCTCGATTTCCGCCGAAACCACCGCTGCGACCGCCGCGATTTCCGCCGAAGCCGCCACGACCACCGCCACCGCCGCGATCCTCGCGCGGGCGGGCCTCGTTGACGTTCAGGTTGCGACCGTTTAGCTCCTTGCCGTTGAATTGCTCTATAGCCTTCTGGCCTTCCTCGTTCGAGGCCATTTCGACAAAGCCGAAGCCGCGCGAACGACCCGTCTCGCGATCCTCAACGACCGAAGCCGACTCGACTGTCCCGGCCTGCGTAAACAGTTCCTGTAGCTCTTCGCTCGAAGTCTGGAAGGCAAGATTGCCGACGTAAAGTTTCATGGACATACGAATGTACCTCTCCTCTGATAGGAGGAAATAAAAGAAGCTGCGAATCAAGATCGCTTCGGTGTAACGGTAGCAGCGAAGGCTCGCGTTCGGATGCTCTCTGTCGGAGCGGCTTCTGAAGTTAAAAAAAATTAGCCTGCTCTCGAACTATCCAAAACGCCGCCGCCAATTGATCGAGGCGCGGGGCGCATCACCGTTGATGCGCGAGAGAAGGAGTAATCTAATAGCTATAATGCACTATCCTGGCTGTAGTTGCAAGTAAACGCCGTTTCAATTGGCCCACATCCCCTGCGGCGCGTATGAATGGTTCGTCTCTGTTTGAGCGGGCTGCTTGCGCGCTCTCGCCCTGCTCGGAAGCTCAGCCGCGATTGCGCCGGCCTTAGACTCAACCGTACGTAAGCGGACAGACAATCCCGTCCCCGCGTAATCCTTGACCCCCAGGACGCCCCTCAGAGCGCTTAAAAGCGTCGAAACCCGTGCCGCCAGTGTCGCTATTTAGCCGCGCGGTAACGAATACGTTAACTCTCCGCCACAACTAAACAGCAATGGCCTGATAATCTCGTCGTTCGATTAAGAAGGCCGGAATTCGGGCGAAATCATCCGGCCGAGCGCGTGCGAGCGAGCGGCGGCGCGGGCTTCTAATAATTGTCGAAGGTGTCGCGGCCGCGCTCACGTGCGGGCTGCGGCAAAAGTAGTGGGCGCTTTGCGGGCCGATTCATGTATGGCCGCGAGCGCTCATCACAGAAGGGGACATCTCTCGCCATCTTAACTTAAAGAAGCGACGGAGCATGGGAGAGGTAATCAATAACTTACGAGCATAAGGAGATCATAGAAATGGCAACAGCACAAAGCGCGGTTACAGGTAGCGGAACAGCTAGAGGAACGGGCGCGTCCAGTTTGCAGGGAGGCCCGGACGCGGCCGAGACTATGCTGTCCACGATTGATGAATCGACCAAGAAGACAACGGGCATCAGTCTCTTTCATATCTTGACACTGGGCTCGATCGGAGCGTCAATCGCCCTCTTTTTCAGTGGCAATAAACAGGCGGGCATTTTCGTAGGACTCTGGCCGCCGACCTTCCAGGCTTTGAAGTCAGCGGTTGAGAACAGCAAAAAAGAGAGCGGCGGTCGTTAAGCGGTTCTGAGACGACGACCGGCGCGGGTTGATGCGGCAACGATAACAGGGAACATGTCGTAGCCTCGCGTGACAATTGAAGTCGAAAAGATGAAGGCGCGCCCGGTGTATCGCGGCGCGCCTTCATCTTTATGGACGTTGATAAACTCGTGCGGCGCGGAGCTTTGAAACTTAAGGTCGCTCTTCTCGGCTAACGGCGTTTGAAACGACGGCGCACCATCAGGAAGGGGATTCCCAGGGCCGCCGCCACGAAGGGTATAGCCAGGAGAAGGCCCTTGATTGTGCCTGGACCGAAGCTGAGGCCGACGGCGACGCCGGCCAGGAAAAGGCCCGCCCCGACCAATATACTAAAGACCCATCTGATGGCCGTATCATTCGGCGCTTCGGCTTCGACTATCTCAATCCTTCTCACTTCTGTAAATTCCCCCTGGTGTCAATCATCGCGGGCCGTGGGAGCCGCTCTTTTAAAATCAATTATTTCCGCCCTTAGGCCTGATCGTCCTTTGCCGAAGTGGTCTCGGTCGCCTGCATCCGGGCCGGTTCCCAGACCATCCCGCGCCACTCTTTCTTCGCCTTGAGGATCGAGAGAGAAGCGAGCGGCTGCCGCAGGTCGCGTACCAACCGGACGACCTCCGCGACCGTTTCGATGTGAGACCCGCCCAAGCCCGGCACGCTGATGCGTATGCGCGTTCCGACCGCCGGGAGCTGCGCGAAAGTGACCATCGCGCCCGCCGGCCCTATATTCTCCGTCGTCCCCTCGGCGATGACGTGCCGGCCCGTGCTCTCCTCGTCCCATTCGGCGCGTACCGGCAAGTTGACTAGAAAGCGCTGCCCCTCGCTCTGTGTGATTTCCGTGTGTGACATGATTCTCCCTGCTTGTTAAATGTTCTTGAAATAAGAAGCGGAGCGTTACTGCCCATAGCCGTAAACTCAGATTTTTCTGACGGGGAGTAAGGCTTTAGATGTCGGGCCTTTGAAATAGTTGCATCGGCGCATTTGCGCGCTCGGGGCCGTGCGCTTTGCCGCCGCTTTCGTCCCTCCCCCGGCTCGACGGTTCCGCGGAGGTGAAGAGAGGTCAGGGCAACGCCGGCTTATTTAATGCATCTTAAATATGCAGCCGGATTAAAGAGAGGGAAGAGCCGGAGATGGCCTCTGCGACGCCCGCAAAGCTACTGGAAGTGATGAACTGCTTCGGCGAGCTGATGGCGAAGCTTCTAATCGAACAGCACCAGAAGCACCTGGCCGAGCTTGACCTGACGCTCTTGCAGGCACAGGTTTTGAGGGTGCTTCGGCGCGGCCCCATGCTGACGGGCCGGCTGGCGGCGGAGCTGGGGATATCCGCTCCGGCCATCACGCAGCTGACCGACCGGCTGATACGCAAGCAGTTGATAGAGCGGCGGGCGAGCGCCGACGACAGGCGCTCCGTACAGATCGCTCTCTCGGCGCGGGGCAAGCGCCTCGTAGACCAGTTTCGCCAGCGACGCAGCGACATCTTCAGCGAAGCGCTCAAAAGCCTGGACGAGCGAGATCAGCTCCAGGCCGTTGAAGCCCTTGAGAGGGTCTTGGCGGCGCTCGCCGAGTACGAGCGGAAGATCGCTGGCAAACATCGCAAGACGACGAACAAGGACAAGGAAACATCGGATCGGTGACGATCCGTAGGGGGTTTTAGAAAAGAGTTATGAATAGGATCAAGCACATACTAGTAGCACTCGTAGCAGTGCTCTCGATTGCGGCCTCGGCGGCGATGGCCGCTCCCGTAAATAAGAACGAGACGGCGCTCAGCCATGAGCAGGTCGTGAAGAAAGTCCGCAAGGAGCTGGTCACGCTGCCCTGGTACGGAGTGTTCGATAACCTGGCCTACAAGGTCGAAGGCGATACGGTGACGCTCTATGGTCAGGTGGTGCGTCCCTCGACGCGCAGTGACGCCGAAAACCGCGTCGCCCGGATTCCGGGCATCGAGCGCGTAGTCAACCGTATAGAGGTTCTGCCGCTCTCGTCCTTCGACGATGACATACGCGTTCGCACCTATCGCAGCGTGTTCGGCGCGGGCAGCCTGTACAGGTACGCTATGGGCGCAAACCCGTCGATTCATATCATCGTCAGAAACGGTCATGTGACCCTGGAAGGCGTGGTCGCTAACAAGATGGACAAGCAGCTAGCCTACATGGCGGCGAGGAATGTCGCTGGCTCCTTCACGGTGACGAACAACCTGCGCGCAGAGCGCGGCGAGAGCGAGCTTTATTAGGAGAAGACCGTCAGCGCCCTCACGGCAGGAGCGGTCAGGGCCGGGCGGGGTCTGAAATACTCCGCCCGGTCGAAATCATCTGAAAAGTCACGCTTGAAAATAAGCTAGGAAGGCGGAGTCGAATCGTTATGAGTACCAGAAGAATTTACTTGAAAGGCAAAGGGTCGGCGGCCTCCGTCAAGCAGCAGCTTCGACAGGTCGCTCTTATCATTTCGCTGGCGGTGTTTGCCGCCCAGGGCGTCGCGGCGCAGGCTTTGTCGGCGACGGGCGTGCCGGCCGCCGGGCCCGGCGGCAGCGGCGCGGTCGTGACCTCCTACGCCGACATGGTCAGCCGTGTCGCGCCGGCGGTCGTCACTATCCACTCGGAGATGCGCGTTCCTTCCCGTCAGGGCGAGATACCGTTCCCGTTTCCATTCCCCTTCGGCGACGATACGCCTGGGACGCCGCAACGCGAGCGGCGCGCGAGCGGCCTGGGGTCTGGCGTAATCGTCACGGCAGACGGCTATATCCTGACGAACCATCACGTGGTTGACGGCGCTCTGGAGATCAACGTCGAGCTGACGGACAACCGCAGCTTCGACGCCAGGGTCGTCGGCTCGGATAAGGCGAGCGACCTGGCCGTGCTGAAAGTCAACGCGAGCAATCTGCCTGTGCTGCCGCTGGGCGATTCGGATCGGGTCAGAGTCGGCGACGTAGTGCTCGCCATCGGCAATCCGCTTGGGCTGGGGCAGACGGTCACGTCCGGGATCATCAGCGCCAAGGGACGCTCGACCGGCGCGGGCGATAGCTTCGAGGATTTTCTGCAAACCGACGCGGCGATCAATCGCGGCAATTCTGGCGGCGCGCTCATCAACACGGGCGGCGAGCTCGTAGGCATTAACTCGCAGATACTCTCGCCCACGGGCGGCAGCATCGGCATAGGCTTCGCGATTCCGTCGAACATGGCGCGCAGCGTCATGGAGCAGTTAATCAAGACCGGCAGAGTCCGGCGCAGCAAGATAGGCGTCCGTATTCAGCCCGTGACGGCCGACATCGCGTCGAGCCTTGGTCTCGCGCAGGCGCGCGGCGCAATCGTCACGGCGGTCGAGCCGGGCAGCCCGGCCGAGCGCGCCGGAATTCGTCGCGGCGACGTAATCACGGCCTTCAACGGTGGGCCTGTGACCGACACCAACAGCCTGCGTAATCAGGTCGCGCGCACGCAGCCCGGCACGGAAGCGACCGTCTCGATCCTGCGCGATAACCGCGAGCAGCAGTTGCGCGTGACCGTCACCGAGCTGCTGGCGGAAAAGACGGATGCAGGTGAGGCGGAAGCTGACGGCAATGCCGCGCGCGGCGGAGGCAAGCTCGGCGTCACGGTCGAGCCTCTGACGCCCGCGCTGGCTGCGCGCCTGGAGCTGCCCGAAGGCGCGAAGGGCGTCGTCGTGACGGGAGTTGACCCGAACGGCCCCGCGGCTGACGCCGGCATCAGGCAGGGCGATGTCATAGAAGAGGTCAATCGCCAGCCCGTGCGCTCGGCGGCAGACCTGAACGCGGCTCTGCAAGGACAGACCGCCCGGCCCCTGCTTCTGCTCATCAACCGCCAGGGCCAGCCGGCCTATATCACCGTGCGGCCGCGACAGTAAAAGCAAGGATGAAGGCCGCAAGGATGGAAGTTGGACTGCTCAAATTTGAAATCTGCTACCTCAAATTTGAGATTCGCTGTTTCAAATCGCTTTTATCCTTGCGGCCTTCATCCTTATTTCTGAGACGTGCGCGGGCGGACGTGGTAGGTGGGGAAGACGCCGTATCCTTTGGCGAGCGGGGTTTGGCCCACGTAGTCGCACGTAAACCCGGTCACATGCTGAGCGGCCGCGAGCGCGGCGAACGCCTGGCTGGCGTAGACCTGGCCGGGCGGCGTGATCGGCTCTATGCGGGCGGCGCGACTGACGTGCGTGCCGATGTAGTTCGGCTGTCGCGTGACGGGATCGATACAGGAATAGACCGGCCCCGCATGTAGCGCAATTCTCAGGTTCAAGTCTTTGGGCAGACCCTTCTCGACCCATTTGGCCCGCCCCACGCGCTCGCACAGCTCAAGCGCGAACTGGCCCGCATCCAGCACGCTTCGGAAAACGAAATAGAGCCCGTCGCCCCAGGTGTTCTTCATCACCGGCGCGTGGCGAGACGTGGACGCCAGCTCGCCTATCGTCCCCAGGAAGTGGGTTACGAAACGCGGAAGCTCATCCTCGGTCAGCCGGCTGAAGTTGACGGCGTCGGCGAAGAGAATGGCGATCATCTGCGTGGCGAACTCCTGCGCGGGCTCTTCCGTCGCCTGCGTCTGAGATTGCGTCTGGGCGGCGGGCCCGCTACTGCTACTACTATTGCTCAGCTCGGGGCACTCTTCGCGTAGAATCCTGGCCAGGTCGATCACCTCAACCTCGTGGCCCATCTCGCGCCAGTGTTTGACGATGCTCGCAGTTCCGCCGAGCCCGTCGCCCTCTTTGCCGTCCCACACGACGAGCGGGATCATACGCGTCTCCAATTGCTCTGCGCGGATGCTCGCCAGCCCGTGCAGCAGCAGGTTGGTATACTCGAACGGCACGCCCCCCTCCATTCTCTGCTCGGAAGCGACGAGCACGTCCGTTGCGCGCCTGAGCGCCTGCTCGCAGCGCGCGCCCCAGTCGCTACCGGGTATAAGCTCGACGCTGTCCTCCATGAACTGTTTCTGGTTGTAGGGCAATACGACGTGTGCTTCGCCGCCCATCTCTTCGAGCGTCTCCAGAAACATGAGGTCGGAGCCGCAGGCCGCCGAAGCATAGCCGACGCCCGCGTTCAGCCGCTTGAGACGGTCGCGAATCGCCTCGTGGACGCGCCGCTCAAGCTCGGGAGGAAAGCGCGCGGCGGCGCGACCGGGCCTGTCTATCATGTGGCCCGCGAAGACGACGACGCTGGGAATTTGAAAGTGCCGCTCGAAGAGCGCGGGGTCGCCGCCCGTAGCGCCGATGATGAGCCGGGCGTTGCGGCGCGTCGAGTTCAACTCGGCGAAACGACCGCGCCCGGCAGCGGATGCGCGCGCATAAAAGCCTTCGGCCTCCTGCCATTGGCCCAGGATCAACGCAGCTTCGCCGAGCGTCGCCAGCAGCCAGTAGCGATTGGCGTCCGCCCTTTGCTCCTCGTTCAACTCCCGCAGGCAAGCGGCGCGCACCTCCCCGGCCAACGCCTCGGCCTTCTCTCTTTCTCCGAGCAGCAGCGCCATCGTCGCGGCGTTGATTCCAGTCCAGTAGCCTCCGCTCAGCCGGTAGGCTTCTGTGTAAACCTCGTAAGAAAGGCGCAGCTGCCGCTCGCGTTCCTCGGGGTCGGCCGAGCGCTCCCATAAATCCTTGTGCGTGCGCGCGAGCAGGCCCAGGGTCTCTTCGTCCGTGTGCCCTTCGTCGTGAAGCTGTCTGAGGATAGTGTTCGCTCTTTTCGTCGCGCCGCTGCGCGCGAGCGCCAGGGCCTGCAACTGCCGCAGGCGGACATTCGTGGGCCAATGCTTCAAGCCTTCCAGCAGCACGTCATGTGCGAGCAGGGGCTCGCCCGATTTGAGAATGCTGTCGCCGAGGCTGGTGTATATCTCGGGCGAGCCTGACCATTGTTCCGGGTTATGCGACTGCCAGAGCGTGAAGAGCGACGCGAGGTCGAGCGCGTCCAGGTTGTCCAGGGTCGGGCGCAGGGCCGCCAGCTCCTTGTCTGCTGTGTTTGTATCGTCAACCGCGCCCGCCCCTTCGAGACTGGTCGATTCGAGTCGATAGCCCATCAACAGTATCGCCTTCAAGGTCTCAAGCGCCGTCGTGCGATCATACTGCTTTTCGGCTTCGCTCAGCTCTTCGTAGGGCACAAGGCCCGGATGCTGCTTGCGCGCGTCGTCGCGCACGGGCCCGTAGCGCCAACCGTCGCTGATGCGCTGGCGGGCCCAGACCTCGTGCGTGTTGCGGGCCAGCTTCTCCGTCAGCCTGAGTATGTCTTCGGTGAGCGTCACCCTGGAAGTGTCGCTCGGTTCTGGTTTGTAATTCATGAGATCAAGACTACGGTTGAGCGCCGGGCGGCGCGATGGCCGAAAGACCATACAGAGTCTCGGCGTCCTGGAACGTCCACTCGGCGCTGGCCGTCTCGACGGCTTTTTTCCCCAGATCGACGACCAGGTGACCGAGCGCTCGCCGAATGCGGACTCTCTGCTCGGTGGGCGCGCCGCGCCTCTCGGCGTGACGCAGCCACCGCACCGAAGCGTTTATCGCCCACGGATACCATAGGAATCCGATCGCTTCCCGATCCATAGAATCCTTACCGTCGCGGTCTAGGATGGCGGCGGCGAATTCACCGCTGGCGGTGGGAAAGTTCAGCTCGCGCTCGACCGTGCGAGCCAGGTAGCGCGGCATCTGCTCTATGATTTCGGGTGAGAGCGTGACGCCCGCCTCGGCCTCCGCGCGCAATAGCTCCGAATAGATTTGAAGCGTCAAGCCGTCCAGAATCTCATAGGTGGTTTCGCTAGTAGAGCGCCATCCGGGCGGCTCCGACTGATAAGCATATTTATCTATGAGCCACTGGGCCGTCTCCTTCAACAGCGCATCGCGGCGCTCTGTGCTCCCCTGCCAGCCGATGCCCGCCTGCCGCATCTCCAGCAGCGCCAGCAGCGCCAGCGCCGTCGTGTAGGTGTTGTGCTGCATGGGGTCTTTCTGCCTGGGGAACATATTCCATCCGCCCGGCTCCGACTCCTGCGTGTGATAAAGCTTCAAGACCTCCTGCGTGTAAGCCATGTGCGATTCGGCGCGGAGGCGCGCTTCGCCCGTGAGAAGGCCGGGGCGGCCGAGCGCCTTGGCGAGAGCGATTGCCGTCCAGAGCGCGGGCTCGGCCTGCGTGTGTGTGTCGCCCGGATGCGAAATCCAACCGTATTTGATCCCGTCCTGTTCGATCGCCACGCCGGGCGCAAAAGGGATTTCCAGCCCGCGAAGAAAACCCCCTATCTCCTGTTCAAGCCCGGCATCAGGAATACTGAAGACGGCGCTTGAGGCTTGCGAGTGGCTCCAAATCTCTAGCTCCTGCTTGGTGTTCGGTCGCAGGGTTGAAGCGATCCAGCCCTCTCGCGTCTGCCCGCGCCGTAGGGCTTCAAAGAGCGTGCGGCGGAGCGAGACGGCCGATTCTTGAATCTCTGCCTCGCTTCGCGCGGGTCTAAGCACGGATGCGTCGTGGCGATCCAGGAAAGTCCGCACCCATTCGCCCCCAGGCACGCTCAAGCCTTTATCGGCGACCGCCAGATAAACCATAACGGCCAGCAGGACGAGCGATGCCACGCCGCCCGCTAGCCGCACTTGTTGAAAGAGCTTGCGCCGCTTCTCTCTCTGCTTCAGCTCGTCATAGCCGACATCGAGTATGCCCGCCAGCAGCTTGAACCTGGCGTTGGCGCGACCGTCCTTGCCCTTGCGCGCGTCGGCCGCTATGGGCTCGGTTCTCTCCTGTGTTATCTCGCCATCGCGGCCGACGCGATAACGCACGGCCGGAGGGAAACATTCGAGCAGCCCCGACTCCGGCTTGTCGCTCGCGTAGGGCTCGCCGTCCACGATCAGGCACAGCACGCGGTCTTCGCGCCCCAGAGCCTTGTAGGTCTTGATCTCCTCGTTGACCCACTGCGAGACGGCGGCCTTCGGCGAGCAGATGACGATCAGATAGCGCGAAGCGCCTAGAGCGTTCTTCAGTTTTCCGCCGAGGTCGGCCGCGCCCGGCAGCTCCTCGCGGTCGCGAAAGACAGGGAAGATGCGGCGCGGTACGACGCCGTGTTCCAGCTCGCGCCCGACCAGCTTTCGCGGAACCTTGTAAGTCTCAAGCGACTTGTGAAGCCACTTGGCCCAAGCCTCATCCTGATGGCTGTAGCTGATAAATGCCCAGTACTTGTACTCATCCTGAAAAGCGGATTCCATCGGCTCTTCCGATTGATTCCTCATCTCTTTATCGAACCCTTATCGAGCCACCGATCTTCTCTTCTGTTCGGTCGAATGAAAAGCATAGCGTATTCTTCGCTCACGCCACAAACCCCGACCGCCGCGACGCACGAGAGCCTGGCATCGTGCTTGCCTATTGCTTCACGGAGGATTATTCCGTTCACGCGAATCGTCCGCAAAACGGGCGGGCCTGGGCCGAAGGCTCCTTCGAGCGCGCGTACCGTTCCGCGTGGCCGGCGTTCGTTTATTGAACACCCTTCGGGATGAAACCACAGACGAAAGGATGAGCCGATCATGGTCACGCCCGCTTCCGCCGAGACCGATAACTGGCAAGAGAACATCATAGAGACCGATCAGGGTATCGAGCGTCTGCTGGCACAGACGCGCCGCGTCGCCGTGCTCGGCATGAGAACTGAGGCTTATCCGTATAAGCCCGCTTTCTACGTCCCGCAATACCTGGCCTCGGCCGGACTTGAGGTCATACCCGTGCCGGTTCATCACCCGGACGCCGACTCGATTCTTGGACAAAAGGCTTATCGCAAATTAACGGATATACCCGGCGAGATAGACCTCGTGGATGTATTTCGCCGCTCGGAGGACATAGACGCGCACCTGGAAGACATACTCGCCAAGCGGCCCGGCGCGGTCTGGTTCCAGTCGGGCATTCGTAACGACGCGGCGGCGGCGCGTCTCGCCCGCGCCGGAATCAAGGTCGTGCAGGATCGCTGCCTGATGGTCGATTATCGCCGGGTGCGTTGATGCTTTTCGTGCATCGGTGGTCGGAAAGCCAAATCGATTGAGCGAGGGGAAGGAAAGATTATGGGCACACGATTGAAGAAGCTCAAAGATCAAGTGGTGGTCATCACGGGCGCGTCATCCGGTATCGGGCTGGTAACGGCGAGAATGGCGGCGGAGCGTGGCGCGCGCCTCGTCCTAGCGGCGCGAAGCGAAGAGGCGCTCAGGCAGTTGACGGATGAGATCAGGCGTTCGGGCGCTGAGGCCGTACACGTCGTCGCGGATGTCGGGCGCGAAGAGGACGTGCGGCGCATCAGCGATGCTGCCCTGCGCCATTTCGGGGGATTCGATACCTGGGTCAACAACGCTGGGGTCTCCATTTATGGAAAGATGCTGGAAATCCCCCTCGAAGACCAGCGCCGTCTTTTCGAGACCAATTTCTGGGGCGTCGTCCACGGCTCGCTCGCGGCGGCCCGACACCTGCGTTGGCGCGGCGGAGCGATCATCAACATCGGCAGCACGCTCTCCGACCGGGCCATACCCATCCAGGGGACGTACAGCGCCTCGAAACATGCCGTGAAGGGATTCACGGATGCCTTGAGGATGGAGCTGGAAGCCGAAGGCGCGCCCGTCTCCGTGACGCTCGTCAAACCGGGCGCGATCGATACGCCCTACCCGCATCACGCCAAGAACTACATGGAGTCGGAGCCGACCGTTCCCCCGCCCGTCTATGCGCCGGAGGTCGTCGCAGAAACCATACTCTATTGCGCCGAGCACGCGGAACGCGACGTGTTCGCGGGCGGCGCAGGCAAAGCCATATCCATGTCAGGCAACTATGCGCCGCGCCTGACGGACAAGCTCATGGAGTGGACGATGACGCGTATGCAGAAGAGCGACGAGCCGCCGCGCCCGCTCGGGCAGAACGGTCTGGACAGGGCATCCGGCAACCTGGAAGAGCGCGGAGGCGGCCACGCATACGTCGCCGAAAGCAGCCTCTACACGAAAGCCTCGCTCCATCCGGTCGTCACCACGGCCTTGCTCGTGGGAGCCGGCCTGGCCCTCGCCGCCCTCTGGCGTCCGACAAACCAAGGGATGAGGGCGTAGGGATGAGGGATGAAACTATGACTATTCAAGTTGAATCACACGCATTCATCCCTCACGCTGCCGCCCTCATCCCTTAGCTTTCCTTCCTTGCTCTTCACACTCTTCCCGTAATAAGCTTAGCGCCTTACAAACAGTTTCCGTAAAAGGGAGGAGATGGGATGTCAGAACAGGACAACTCTGCGAGGGGCGCGGAAAAAGAGGCCGCCGCGTCGGGACTTCTGCTGTCGGTCGAGCCGCTGCCGGGGAGCGAGAAATACCTGGCGCAAGAAGAGGGCGATAAGACGGACACGGATACGGACCTGGCGGATACGGGGGATGCGACGGACGCCGACGGCAGTGATGAATCGGATGCCGACGGCACAGACCTCACGGACGGGGACGGCACGGACGGCGCGACCGATAGCGACGGCTCGGATGCGCGCAACATCACCACGGATGGCGGGACTGGTTCGGGCGACGCCGACGGCTCCGACGTTATTTAAATCCTGGGCGATCCGTATGCGGGGCATGGTCTTCGATCAACTGGCGAAACTTTTGGAGCCATGCCTCCCGGAGGATTTTCTACTCTCCTGGGGACGGACATACAGGCATGTGCGAGGGTGGCCCGGCAAGTTCGAGCGCCTGCTTCCCTGGGGGCAGCTAAACGAGATTCTGGGCCGCCATCGCCTGGACTTCCCGCGCCTGCGATTGACCCTGGACGGCAAGAGCCTTCCGACCTCCAACTATATTCGTCATGTGCAGAGCGGGCGGCGCAAAGCTTCGATCCCGCGTCTCTTGCCCGTCGAATTAACGGCCGAGCTTCGCCGTGGCGCGACGCTTGTGCTCGACGCCGTTGACGAGCTGTACCGTCCGCTCGAAGAGTTGGCCGAAGGCTTGGAGCGCTCCTTTCACGAGCGCGTGCAGATCAACGCCTACGCCGGGTGGCGCACCTCGCGCGGCTTCGACCTCCACTGGGACGATCACGACGTGTTCATCCTACAGGTGGCGGGGCGCAAGCGTTGGAGCATCTACGGCATGACCAGGCCGTACCCGCTCATGCCGGATGTGGAGCCGAGCCCCAGACCGGAGGGCGCGCCTCTGTGGGAAGAGACGCTTGAGGACGGAGACGTGCTCTACATTCCACGCGGGTGGTGGCACGTCGCGCTGCCTTTGAACGAGCCCACGCTGCACCTCACGGTCGGCATTCATAATCGAACGGGGCTCGACCTGCTCAGGTGGGTGGAGCAACGCCTGCGCTCGCGCGAGCATTTCCGCATGGATTTGCCTCGCTTCGCTTCGCCCGAGGAGCGCGCGACGCACGTGGGCCGCCTGCGCGAGGAGCTGCTGGCCGAATGGGGCGCTGGGTTACTCGACAGCTACTACAGTGACTCGGATACGCGCTCTCTTGCGCGTTCTCACCTGAGCCTGCCCTGGAGCGTTACGCCGGAGGTGCTCCCGCCTTCGGGGGACGCGCTCACGCTGCGCTTGCTCGCGCCGCGCGGGCTTGAGCTGGAAACCGGCCGGCAGCAGGAGGAGGGTCGGGATGGCGTCGTGGAGTTTTCCTGCCAGGGGAAGCGCTGGCGATTCGCGGCCGACGCCCTGCTCGTCCTGCGACCGCTGGCCGAGCGCGGCGTCTGCTCCGTTGGGGAATTGTGTGAAGCGGCCGCCCATAGGCTGGACGAGCAGACCGTGCGGACGTTCCTCGGTGAATTAATCCTTCAAGGGCTGGTCGCAATCGTCCCCGAAGGGCATCGACCGTGATGAGCCAGCAGAAGCCGTTCTTCTCTTGTTCCGAGCTATCGCGCAGGGCGGCCGAGAAGACCTACGGCACGGCCTCGATCGGCGCTGTGTGGCTGCTCGTCGAATATCCCTTTTCGTGGGGGGCCAAAGCCTTTCACGACAGCGACCTCTCGGGGGCCGTCAAAGCGTATTTGAACAGGTTCATCAAAACCGTCCCTAAGGCGCGCCTACTCTTTATCAAGCAGGGCCGCCGAAAGGGCGGGGAGCTATCCGTCTTCGTTGTCAGGTGCAGGGAACAGCGCCCCTCCATCGCGCAGCTCAAGCTGAGCCGCTATGAGCAGCTGCTTGATATTGATATGAACGCGCTCGCGTTGGGCCAGCCGCACGCGGACGCTTTCACGCTGGATAGTTCCCTGTATCTGGTCTGCACGCACGGCAGGCGCGATAAGTGCTGCGCCAAGTTCGGCTACCCGCTCTATAAATCACTGCGGTCTGCCAACCCCTCAGTCTGGCAATCCTCACACGTCGGCGGAGACAGGTTCGCGGCCAACCTACTGTGCTTTCCGCACGGGCTCTTTTACGCTCACGTAACGGAAGATTCGGGTCGCCGCGTCATAGAAGAGTACGAAGCGCGTCGCATAGTGCTGGACAAGTATAGAGGCAGGTCTTGCTATTCGTACCCGTTCCAGGCCGCCGAATTCTTCATACGCAGGGAGACGGGCCTCAAGGGTCTGGACGAGCTGCGCCAGCTCGATTGCGAGCGCGTGCATGAGAAAGCCTGGCGCGTCAGGTTCAGGACGGCCGACGGAAGCGTAATTCACGAGGCGCTGGTCCGAAGCACCATGTCCGACTTTCACAGCTACAACACCTGTCACGCGACTGAAGAGAAGAGCGTTGTCCAATTCCTGCTCGACGACTACAGCGCGACGAGCGTCGCGCCCGGCAGCGTCCCTTGAAGATTTGAAGCATGACGAGGGATGAAAGCGCCGCCCACGGCCGTCCCCTATCGTAGGGTTGCGAACGATTGTCGTTCAGCCATATAGCCGCTAAGTATGGAAAAAGTCCAACCCGCTTGCTCTACCTGTCGCTTACTTCGAGCCCGGCTCAAAGGCGACCGGCGACGAAAGCGCCGTATTTATTGAAACAGCCGCGCCGGGCCGCGCGCCCCCCTAGGGTCGTGGCCTAGTGGCACGGTCGTTGCTCTACCAGACCGTGGCAAAATTGAAGAGGGGACATAAGGGGT
>DASQYE010000291.1:0-8144 GCA_035639355.1 Pyrinomonadaceae bacterium | reverse complement strand
CTGATCGAGGCAGATCAGCGTGCCATCGTCGTTGCCTAAGAGCAGGCGAGAGGCGGAAGCGGCCGGGATGGATGAGAAGGGCGTGGGGAACTGTTTGATCCAGGCGACCTCGCCGCTTTTTTTGCTGACGGCGTAGACGCGACCATCGACCGCTCCGCCGAACAGGGTCTGCTCGTTCATGGCGAGCGCCCCGCGCAGCGGGAAGGGGAGTGTATGCATCCACAAAGTGACGCCGCTTTCGCGTCCAAGCGCACGCAGCGCGCCCGTTGCTCGCGGGGCAGTCCCCTGTACGACCCCCGCTTCAGAGGCTATATAAACGCCTCTGTCGTCTGCTACGGGAGATGCTGATAGCTCTCCCCCCGTCTCCGTCCTCCAGAGCATTTGCCCGTCCGCCGTGCGCAGAGAGACTAGCGTCCCGGCTGCCAGCGGCAAATAGATGCGCTGCCCGTCGGTCGCGGGGGTCAGGTTGATAGTCGAGTCCGTAGTATATTGCCAGCGCAATGTGAGCGGCTGGGAGAGCGCCAGGTGTCCCTCCATTTTTGTCCGGGAAAAAGAGTCCGCAGTACAGCCCGGGCATACTCTAAGGAGTATCAAAAGGACAGCCGGTAAATAGCTTAGCGCAGTGCGCCGCGTTCGACGACGCGCCATCTTGACAGAGTTTTCCAGACCTTTCTTGATGCCCAAAACCATCTTCCCCCGGTTCGTGTCACTCGTTTCGCAGCCACTTTTCATGGGATTGTTACTTAACAGGCGCGCGCGTATAATCCTGCGTTGCCGCAAATCCGTTGACATCTGACGCGCGCCAGCGCCTGGAGGTTTACCTTTTTGGACCAAAATCGGAAACATGAGACGGTTATCATACTTGACTTCGGCTCGCAATACACACAGTTAATCGCCAGGCGGGTGCGCGAAGCCGGGGTTTATTGTGAGATTTTGCCATTTAACGCCGGCATAGACGAGATTCTGGCGCGCCAGCCGAAGGGCTTGATACTCTCCGGGAGTCCCTCGTCGGTCTACGACGAAGGGGCCCCGCGCCCCGCGCCCCACCTGCTCGAACACATAAACGCGCCTGTGCTGGGCATCTGCTACGGTCTGCACGTTTTAGCGGCTGACCTGGGCGGGGAGGTGAAGCCTTCGAAGAGCCGTGAATACGGTTACGCCAGACTGCAAGTGCTTGAGCGGGAGAGCCCTCTTTTCGCAGGCCTGCCAGCGGAGATGGATGTCTGGATGAGCCACGGAGACCACGTTACGTCGCCCCCGCCGGGCTTTCGCGTCACGGCGTACACGGACGAGGCGCTTAACGCTTTAGAGGATTTAAGCAAACGCATATATGCGCTTCAGTTCCATCCGGAGGTCGCCCACACCCCGCTCGGAGCATTGATATTACAAAATTTCCTGCTGCGCGTCTGCGGTTGTCGAGCGGACTGGTCGCCGCAAGCTGTGATCGAAGAGCAGGTGTCTGAGATACGGCGGCGTCTGGGCGAGGAGGGGCAGGTCGTTTGCGGGCTCTCGGGCGGCGTGGACTCGACGGTCGCGGCCGCACTGGTGCATAGGGCCGTGGGAGCGCGCCAGACCTGTATTTTCGTAGATAACGGCCTCTTACGAGAAGGGGAATTCGAGACTACGCTCGGATTATTCGAGCGTAGCATGAGCCTGAACGTGCGCGGTGTGCGGGCCGAGAACCTGTTCCTGGAGGCGCTGCAAGGCGTGACGGACCCGGAAGCCAAACGCAAAAAGATCGGGCGTGCTTTTATAGAGGTTTTCGATGCGGAGGCCAGGCGGCTCGGAAATGTGAAATATCTTGTACAGGGGACGCTGTACCCGGATGTTATAGAGTCTGTCTCTGTGCGCGGGCCTTCATCCGTCATCAAAAGCCATCACAATGTCGGCGGGCTCCCGGAAAAAATGGATTTGAAGCTCATTGAGCCCTTGCGCGAATTATTCAAGGACGAAGTGCGCTCAATAGGGCGCGAGCTGGGTGTACCCGAACAGATTCTGAAGCGGCATCCTTTCCCTGGGCCGGGTCTGGCCGTGCGTATTATAGGGGAGGTGACGCCTGAGCGGCTGCGCCTTTTGCAGGCGGCGGACCGAATCCTTGACGAAGAGCTGCGGCTGGCCGACCTGTACGACGCAGTGTGGCAGGCCTTTCCAGTCCTTTTGCCCGTACAGACGGTGGGGGTCATGGGCGACGAGCGCACATACGAACGCGTGGTGGCGATTCGCGCCGTGACGAGCGTTGACGGTATGACGGCCGATTGGGCTCGCCTTCCGCACGATGCGCTGGCGCGCATCTCCACGCGGCTCGTCTCGGAGGTGCGTGGCATCAACCGCGTCGTCTACGATATAAGCTCTAAACCACCCAGCACCATAGAGTGGGAGTGAAACACGCTAAGCCCCCTGTCCTGTTTCACATGAAAGCGTTCAAGCATTTTCTGACCCCGCCTTGAGGAAAGCTTCGCCGCCAGTACTCTTATCGCTTGAGGGATACAGTTCAAGCAATATATAGGTGCTTACGCCCGCACGGACACGTGATATAGTGTGCCGCCCTCGTCTTAGGGAGCGCTCTCTCGGTCTGCCCAGGCACCTGGTATTGAAGGCAGGCGAGCGCGCCCGGAAACTTTTCCACCACTCGCTTATGCACGAAAAGAGATTCGTACAACTTCATCTGCACACGGACTTTAGCCTTCTGGACGGCGCTATACAGATCAAGCCCCTGGCGCGTAGGACTGCCGAATTGGGTATGGATGCCTGCGCCATGACGGATCACGGTAACATGTTCGGCGCGATCTCCTTCTACAACAACATGAAGGCGCAGGGGGTCAAGCCCATCATCGGATGCGAGACCTATATCACGCGCGGCAGCCGCAAAGACCGCGCAGGCGCTGCGGCCCCTGGCGAAAAGGCGAACTTTCACCTGATACTGCTCGCCAAGAATTTAGAGGGCTATAGGAACCTCGTGCGCCTCACCTCTAAGGCTTACACGGAGGGCTTTTATTACAAGCCGCGCATAGATAGGGAGCTGCTGGCAGAGCATAGCGCTGGGCTCATAGGGCTCTCCGCGTGCATGTCCGGCGTGCCCTCAGCGATGCTGGCGCGAGACTGTTTTGAAGAGGCCGCAGCGGCCGCCATAGAGTTCGAGGAGATTCTCGGTAAAGGCAACTATTTTTTGGAGATCCAGGAACATGGGCTGGACGCTCAAAAGCGCATCCGGAAACCCCTCGTGGAGCTTTCCAGGCGCACAGGCGTCCCGCTCGTGGCGACCAACGATGCACACTACCTTATGCCTGAAGACGCACGCGCCCACGATGTGCTGCTCTGCATAGGGTCAGGTAAAACCGTACAGGACCCGAATCGTCTGCGCTACGGGTCTCCAAATTTCTACGTGCGTTCGCCCGAAGAGATGTGGTCTATATTCGGAGAGATACCGGAAGTTCTTACGCGCACGGTAGATATCGCGGAGATGTGCGATGTGAAGCTTCCGACTGGGATAAACCACCTGCCCGTCTATCCTATCCCTGCGTCCGACGCCGAACTGTCTGTGGACGAGTATTTCGAGAAGGTTGTACGAGAGGGTTTTGAGCGCCGCAGGCAGCAGGTCTGGGAGCGGCAGGCTGCGCGCGGGGGACTGCGCCATTCCATGTCGGAGTACCAGGAGCGCGTCTCAAAAGAGATCGCCATGATAAAGCGTATGGGTTTTCCAGGCTACTTTCTGATCGTCTGGGATTTCATACGCTACGCCAAAGAGCACTCGATCCCTGTAGGCCCCGGCCGCGGCTCGGCCGCAGGCTCCCTTGTCGCCTATTGTCTGGACATTACGGACGTAGACCCCCTCCAGTACGATCTTCTCTTTGAGAGGTTCCTCAACCCCGAACGCGTTTCGATGCCCGATATAGATATAGATTTCTGCGTGCGCGGGCGCGGAGAGGTGATTAATCACGTGGCGGAGCTTTATGGCAGGGACTCCGTCTGCCAGATCATCACCTTCGGGACGATGGCTTCAAAGGCCGCCATCAAGGATGTAGGCAGGGCTCTTGATCTGCCTTATGCGGAGGTGGATCGCATAGCCAAGCTCATCCCGCCTCCCGTTCGCGGCCGAAACGTCAGTATCTCTCAGGCGCTGGAACAGGTGCCGGAGCTGCGCGCAGCGGTCGAAAGTAACGCGCAGGTGAGGGAACTGATCGACTTGGCGCAACGACTGGAGGGCTGCGCCAGGCACGCCTCCGTCCACGCGGCCGGCGTTGTAATCTCTCCTGCGCCTTTGCAGGAGCTTGTCCCCATCGCCGTCTCGGCCAAAGAGGAATTGACGACGCAATACGCCATGTCCGATCTCGAGAAGACCGGGATGCTCAAGATGGACTTCCTGGCGCTTACCGCTTTAACCGTTATAAGCGACTGCTTAATAACTATTAAGCAGTCGCTTGGGGTCGAGATCGACTGGGCTGACATCCCGCTCGACGACCGGAAAACGATGCAGTTGTTTGCAGAGGGGCGCACAGAGGCCGTCTTCCAGTTTGAATCCTCCGGGATGCAGGAGATATGTCGAAAGCTCAAGCCGAAGGGGCTCGAAGACCTTGCGGCCCTTAACGCGCTCTACAGGCCCGGGCCGCTCGATGGCGGGATGGTGGACGACTTCATAAACCGGCATCACGGACAAAGGAGCGTGCGCTACCTGGTGCCCGAGATGAAGGAGATTTTGAGTAACACCTACGGGATCATAGTCTATCAGGAACAGATCATGCAGCTGGCGCAGAAATTGGGGGGCTACAGCCTGGGCGAGGCCGACCTGATGCGACGCGCTATGGGCAAGAAGAACAGGGAGGAGATGGCCCGCCACGAGCAAAAATTCATAGAAGGCGCGGTCGGGCGTAATATCAAGAGGGAGAAGGCCCAGCAGGTATTTTCTTTAATGGCACAGTTTGCGGACTACGGCTTCAACCGAAGTCATAGCGTAGCCTATGCATACCTAGCATTTCAGACGGCTTACCTAAAGGCACACTATCCCGAGCACTTCTACGCAGCCGTGCTCTCCAATGAGCTTCAAGACGCCGCGAAGGTCTTCAAATACTCTACGGAGCTACGCAATCAGGGGATACGGCTGCTGCCGCCGGACGTTAACGAAAGCGGCGCAGGCTTCACGCCCCTGGCAGGCGCGATACGCTACGGGCTGGCGGCCATCAAAGGGGTCGGTAACGCCAGCGTCAACGGCATCATAGAGGCTCGCGCGAACGGTTTTTTCAAGTCCTTCTACGATTTTACGGGGCGCGTAGGCCAGGGGGCGGTCAATAAGCGCGTGCTCGAAAGCCTTGTCTGCGCGGGCGCTTTCGATTCACTCAATGACGAGCAGCGGCCCATTTTGAAGTGGCGTGCCTGTTTGCACGCGGCAGTGGATATGGCGCTGGCTCGCAGCAACCGTGCTCAACGACACAAAGCGCGGGGTCAGGACGACCTTTTCGGGGGGACGGAGACCTCTAAAGCCTGCGCGGAAGTGCTGCCGGATGTCCCCGCCTGGAAACATTCCGCGCTGCTCGCGGCCGAAAAGAGCGCCATAGGGTTTTACATCACGGGGCATCCCCTGGAAAATTATGCGGAGACCCTCAGGGAGTTGAATGCCAGCGACATCAACGGACTGGCCGATCTGCAAAGCTCCGCCAGGGTGAGCCTTGGAGGCGTCGTAACAGACCTCCAAATACGTACGACCAAGAAGGGAGGCCGCTTTGCCCTGCTACGACTGGAGGATCAGGCGGGGGGCGTAAAATGCGTATTATGGCCCGAGGTATTCGGTAAATACGAGTCTCATCTGGGCAATGATGCGGCCATCCTGGTGACGGGCAAATTAGAGACGACGGATGACGGGAATTCAACGATCATCGTTGACGAGGTATCGCTACTGGACGAGGTGCTACAGCGCAAGGCGCGCGGGCTGATCGTACGCGTGCCGGCCGGGGCGGAGCCTAAACCCCTCTTGACGGACCTGTTCGGTCTATTGGACAGTCATCGCGGGGACTGCGAGGTTTTCGTGGAGATGCACATAGAGGGCGGCGTTATGGTACGCGTCCGGCCGCACGGCGCTTTGCGCGTCAGGGGAAGCCGCGAGTTGGAAGCGGCGCTGCGCGAACGCGGTTGCCACGTGGAGTGGCTGAATGTTACGTTGGGTTAGATTCGGTTGGTTGGATTCGGTTCCCGAGCGGATCTGTTATGGCCTTAAATATTTCCCCTTTGGCGAGGTATTAGATGCCCGATACGCCTGATGGCAAAATGGAACCTTCAGAGCCCGCCGGAGGTCTTAGGGCTGATAAGCTGACTGCCTTTGAGCGCGTGCAATTGGCCCGGCATAACGACAGGCCCTACACGCTGGACTTTGTCGAAAGACTGCTCGAAGATTTCGTGGAGCTGCACGGCGACCGCAGGTTCGCCGACGACACGGCGATCATTTGCGGGATGGCAAATTTTCATGGCCTGCCGGTGGTCGTCGTAGGGCATCAGAAGGGGCGAGATATGAAGCAGCGCCGCCACAGAAATTTCGGGATGCCTAAGCCCGAGGGCTATCGTAAGGCGCTGCGGGCTATGAAACTGGCGGACAAATTTGGCCGGCCCGTGATCTGTTTCATAGACACGCCGGGGGCTTATCCTGGCATCGATGCGGAAGAGCGCGGGCAGGCCGAGGCGATCGCCTACAATCTGCGTGAAACGGCAAAGCTGCGTGTGCCGGTCATAGTCGTAGTGATAGGTGAGGGGGGCTCGGGCGGGGCTCTGGCCATAGGCCTTGGCGATCAGGTGCTGATGCTGGAGAATTCAATCTATTCCGTCATCACCCCAGAGGGTTGTGCGGCGATCCTTTGGAAGGATGCGGCGCAGGCGGAGCGCGCGGCCGAAGGGCTCAAACTGACGGCCGAAGAGCTATACAAGCAGGGCATTATAGACCGCGTAGTGCAGGAGCCGCCCGCCGGGGCGCATACGGATTATGATGAGACTGCGCGACTGCTGGATATTTCGCTCAGCGAGGCCCTGGCGCTGACCGTCAGCCAGACGACCAGAGAGCGCCTTGGCCGCCGCTACGACAAGTTGCGCGTGTTAGGGAAGTGGGGGACCAGTCCGCCCTTGAAATCCTCTGGCGCGGATTCATGAGTGAGGAAGCTTTAGATGGAGTGTCGGCGCGCCGACACTCCATCTAAAGCTCTCTGCTAAAAGGGTATATCGTCGTCCGACAGGTCTGGTTCGGGGGCTTGCCGGTCGGCCGTCGCGCCGCTTCTTCCCGCTCCCGCTGGCGAGGCTGCCTGCGCTGCCGCTTCGTCGCCCCGTCCCCCGCCTATGAACTGCATGTCAGTGGCGTGGACTTCGAGCGTGTAGCGTTGTTTGCCGTCCTTATCCGTCCACTCTTCGAGTCTGAGCCTTCCCTCAACATAGATGGGGCGACCCTTCGTAAGATACTGGGAGGCTGTTTCAGCCTGACGGCCCCAGAGCGTGACGCGGAACCAGGTGGTGAAATCCTGCATCTCTCCGCCACGGTCTTTGCGCTTCTCATTGGTGGCGACGGTGAAATTACAGACGGGGGTGCCCTGTGGCGTGTAACGCAGTTCCGGGTCGCGCCCCAGATTGCCGACTAAGATGATTTTATTGAAAGACATAAGTTGGAGACCTCCATCTGCCGCTGCTGCTGCTATTATCTGAGTATGAGCGGAGCGGCAGCCATACTACTCGCCGCGCGCCGGGGCGGTCAAGGATTTAATTGACCCCCGGACGGGCCCCATATCTTAATCTATTACTTTAAAAGTAATTTCTCAGTTAGGAAAGCGCTTTATGTTGAAGTCCCTTAACATCTCGGATTTCGCGGTGATTCGCCAGCTGCGTATAGAGTTCGGGCGCGGGCTGAATCTTTTGACGGGCGAAACAGGTTCCGGCAAGAGCATCATAGTAGATGCGTTGGGGCTATTGCTGGGCAATCGGGCCTCTGCCGAGCAGGTACGCACGGGCGAGGAGGTGGCCCGTGTGGAGGGTGTTTTCGAGTTGCCGGAGGAAAAGGAGAAGGTATTACTTGAAAGTCTGGCGACGCTTGGAGTTACTGTAGAGGATGAAGAACTGCTCATACGTAGAGAGATCAACGCGCGCGGGAGAAGCCGAGTATTCGTAAACGATCAGCAGGTGAC
>DASQYE010000290.1:0-2516 GCA_035639355.1 Pyrinomonadaceae bacterium | reverse complement strand
AACAACAGCCTGTTCGACATCCAAACAGCGTCGGAGGAGGCGCGTCTCGCCGCCTACAGCATGCTCTTGAGCCGTGGCGTCTTCCGCAGGGGCGGCGCTCCCCGGCCAAACTCCGAGTGGGAGCTGATCGCCGTAGACGATCCGCACGGTTTAGCGAACGTCAACGAGCTGGTGCACTGGCGGCGCGCCATGCCGACGATCAACTTCGCCTTGGGCAGCGCGACCGTCAACTGGGACGGTGGCTCCACCGTAGGCACAGACCAGCACGCCGGGCTCGTCAACCTGACCAACCGCCTCCTGACGGGCAGCATGCAGGGCCCGCCACCTACGGCCGAAGTCATCGCCGGCATCGTTGATTTTGAAACCTCGCTCTTTACCGCGCAGCTCACCGTGCCCGGCGCGGGGCGTTTAGATTCCGATGGCGCGCGCGGTGGCCCTGAGGCGTTGTCGAGCATGCCGAAGGTCGCCGGCCGGTTCGATCTCTTCAATGCCTGGGCGGGTGACGAGAATCCAAAGCGCGCGCAGATCGCGCGTGGAGAGGCGCTGTTCAACAGCACCAACGTCAGCCATCGCAGTTGCCGCGTCTGCCACAACTCTTCAAATAACGGCACGAACATCAACAACAGCCTGTTCGACATCCAAACAGCGTCGGAGGAGGCGCGTCCCCCTGACTTGCCGCTCTACACGTTTCGCAACAAGCGGACGGGCGAGACTCGCCGGTTGACGGATGCAGGCCAGGGCAACATCACCGGGCGCTGGGATGACCTCGGTCTCTTCAAGACGCCGACCTTGCGCGGGCTGGCCGCGCGCGCCCCATACTTCCACAACGGTATCGCCTTGACGCTCGAAGACGTGGTGCGCCACTACGAGATGCGCTTCGGCTTCATTTTCACGGACGAGGAGAGGGCCGACCTGGTGGCCTTCTTGAACGCGCTCTAAAAGAGTCGTCAGCGACGCTCAGCTATGCAGCAATTCATCAGTGGCTCCCGATGAACTTCGGCCCTCCACCTGCATTTTATATGATAAGCCTAAACCCTTTCTTGTTAGCCATATCGAGTAGAAGTTTTTTCCCTGCTTCGGTCATGGGATTGCCGGACAGGTCTAGCAGTTTTAACGCCTTGATATGAGTTGATTGTGTGAAGGCGTTGATACCGGCGTCTCGTATATTGTTGTCTCTCAGTTCGAGTTTCTGGATAGAGCTTAACCACGGCGCTTGAGACAGCGTTGCCAGCCCTTCAGCTCGAAGATGGTTTCTGGAGAGATCAATATGCTCTAACCGGCTAAACGGAACCGATTGGCCTATGAGATGAAGCGAGCCGTGTTTTATGCCCGCATCGACCAATTTCAAGGTCTTGAGGTTCGGCAATGCCTTGGACTGAAACAGCTTCTCAAGCTTCTCTTCCGATAAAAGCGTTCGCCTGATTTCGAGGTGTTGAAGGTTTGTGAGATAGGGAGAGTTCGCAAGCGCCTCGATTGCCTATGGAGCGCTGCAAAAACAGGATGTTGTCTCGCGTCAGAGGTATGTCGTCAGGTGAAGATGCGCCCGCCAGGCTCAGCCCATGCTGCCGGTAATAGGCGGGTGCAGCTGTTTTCGCTTGCGCCGCGCTTTGTTCAGCGCTTGCAGGCTCGTGATTATCTTGCTGCTGAGCATGGCTAAGCTCGTTGGCCATGACCTGATTCCTCTGCGAAGAGATAATCGCTCCTGAGTGATTTCCTCTCCTCAGATGGTATGTAGTTTCGCCCTCCTCATCTTTAGCCTACACCATGCTCTCTTCTTCTGGCTTCTTGTGTCAGGGTCATAAAAAAATCCTTCACGTACTCAAAACACTTTGTATTAATTGCATGATGTAGTGTGAAGAATGAGGGCTATTTAGCTCAGACAATGAAATTCCTCGCCGCGCAAGTATGTGCTTGAGATTCGTAGGAACCTCCCAAAGACCTTGACCATGCGGCGATCCGAGCGAATATCTATTTCCTTCGGCATTGAATAACTCCCAGTATTGCAGACAGGCTTTCAAGAAAGGAATGTGTCGTGCTCTTGAATACAACCAAATCAGATTTGTCGGCGCGATCAAAAACAACGTCCCCCACGCCGACCCGCAACAAGAGGCAAAGATGGCCTCTTCAGCTTCTTGTTTAAGTCGCCCTTTCATGATCGCATCCTGAATCACACTCAAAGGCAGATAAAAATGGGTATGGGGCTGTCCTCCAACCATTGGGCTTGGTCCATACAAAAGGAACAGGCCCGGCATCGAGGCAGACTCGGCAAAGCCGGCGATTTCAAATGCCGTATCAAAATTTGCCCCGCGCTTGATTGCCGTAACCATCTTTCGACACTTAGGCAAAACTTCGCGGTAAAGTCCATGTAATGCTAACGGAATCTCCATATTAAGGCACCGGAACTAAATTTCGTGGCGGGAGAGCAAAGCGCGATCCCTCCGAGATAATCACGTAAATAATCAACGCCGCTCCCGTCAACCCCGTAAGTGTCTCCATTTTTTTCATAAAATCCTGGT
>DASQYE010000289.1:0-10569 GCA_035639355.1 Pyrinomonadaceae bacterium | reverse complement strand
CCGTCGCCATCGAGACGCATTCGCGGCCGTCGCGCGCTTCGCGTATCGTGTAGCCGTCGGTCGCCAGCATCAGTCGCAACAGCTCGCGATTGTCTTCGTAGTCGTCGGCGATAAGAATACTGGCTGGCATCATTCAATTTTGGGTCATAGATTTTGGATTTTGGATTAACGTGATTTTGGGATCGCTTCGCTGCTATCTGAGATTTCAAAGCCGAGATGCCCGGATTCGAGTTCTCCTGACGGCAAATCCAAAATCCAAAATCTAAAATCCAAAATCTCTATAGCCTAGCGGGGCGACGAGTGTCAAACTTTTAAGTGCTATTAATTAAAGAGGTTTCTTGACACCGTTCGTTATGCCCGTCCATAATCCGAGGAGGGAGTTTGCGCAAGGCCATCGTCGGGCGCTCGCCGCCTCCCTTATAGAGGATTGCCTGTTTGACTTACGGCAGTGGCCCGCGATTGGGATTCGCCCGAAAGTAGACTTTCCGTAACGGAGGAGGACGAAAGGTGGTCAGTGAGGAACTGGAAAAGAGCCTGCGCGCGGAGCTTAACCATCACATAGATTCGCGCATGAGCGGCATACAAGAAGAGGTCGCGCGTCTTCAGAGCCAGGTCAACGAAGCGTTCACGCGTATTCTGGAGCGCTCTGCCAGCGAGGGAGAGACGGACACATCCATCGCCGTTGCAATCGCCGATCACATGCGGGCGGCGCACGAGCGCGGCATAGAAGAGGCCGCCGCCGAATCGTCGCGCACGAAGGCTTCGAGCGATATGGCGATTCTCAAAGCCGCCGTCGAAGAGATTGACGACCAGCGCTCGCAGGCCAATATCCTCGAAGTGCTCGTCAATCGCGCCGCATCTTTCGCCCCGCGCGTGGCATTCTTCGTTATTAAGAACGAGCAGGCGACGGGCTGGCGGGCGCGCGGTTTCGAGGGCACGGTCGGAGACGATGCGATCCGCGAGGTCAGCTTGCCGCTCGCGTCCGACACGCTCCTTAGCGACGTAGTAAGGTCGCGTACCGTCTGGAGCGGCGCGCCCGGCGCAAACGCCGAAGATCACGTCCTGCTGGGCCAGCTCGGCTCCGAGCCCCCGCAACGCATGGTCGCCATTCCGCTCGTCGTGCGGGACAAGGCGGTCGCCGTGCTCTACGCAGACTCCGCCGCGCTCGAATCCGATGCCATCAACCTTGAGGCTTTGGAGACCCTGGTGCGCGTCGCCGACATGGCCGTCGAATTGCTCTCGCTCTCGCGCAACGCGGCGCGTCCGCAGCGCACCCGCCCGCAGGTCTCGGGCCGGCCCCCCGTGGTCGAAGAAGAGGAAGCGGAACAGCCGACGGCCGTCGAGACGCAAGCGCCCGAACAGGAGGCTCCGCCGCCCGTAGAGGTAGAGGCATCGGAGCCGGGCGCGCCCGCCGAAGCCGAGGCGACCCATGAAGAAGAGAGCGCGGCGACGGCGCTCGAACCCGTAGCCGTTTCCGAGCCTGAAAGCATGGAGGACGATGGCGGCGCTTACGCCCCTGCGGCCTCGACCGCCTGGGACGAGACGCCGACCGTAGAGGCCCAAGCGCCCGTGATCGAAGAAAAGGGCGTCGCGCCGTTCGTCCCTTCGACGCCGTCCTGGGCGGACGCGGGCGCTCAACCTAGCACCGATGCGCCCTCGACCGGGCCCACACAAGCTCAGCCGCCGGCCGCGCAGCCCGAACAGTACGGAGCGCCGCGCCTCGGCGCATCGCGCCGCTACGGCAGTACGGATACGGAATTGCCCGTGGAGGTGAGCGAGGACGAGCGCAGGCTGCATAATGACGCGCGTCGTTTCGCACGGCTTCTGGTCTCGGAAATCAAGCTCTACAACGAGCAGAAGGTCAAAGAGGGGCGCGCGCAGGGTAATATCTACGAGCGCCTGCGCGAGGACATAGACCGCTCGCGCCAGATGTATGATAAGCGTGTCGCGCCGCCCGTGGCCGCGCGCTACGACTATTTCCACCAGGAAATAGTCAACACGCTCGCCGAGGGCGACCCGTCGAAACTGGGCGCAGCCTATCCGGGCGCAGCCGTCTCGGCGTAAAAGGCAGTGACTCGGTGACAAGTGACGAGTGACGAGTTAAAGGCAAGGTTTTCTCTTGTACTTGTCACTCGTCACTGTTTTATGGAGGTCTTTTTGAGCTTTAATTTCCGCCAGCATCGCATCACATTTATCATCATCGGGCTCGTCGTCTTGATCGGCGCATCGCTTGCGCCCTTGATGAGCGCGAGCTGCGGCACGCGGCAGCAGGGAACGCCCGCCGAATTGAAGGCGCTCGAAACTTTGCGCGCGATGACGCGCAACGGCGTGATGCCCGCCGAAGATGCCGTCGCACGCATCGAGACGGAGTTCCCGGAGACGAAGGCGGCGGGGCTTGCGCGTATGGTACGCGCCCGCATCAAGATAAAAGCGGGCGACTCTGCCGGGGCCGCTTCGCTCCTGGAAGCGAGCGTTATACGCCAGCGCACGGCGCTCGGCGATTACGCTCTGCTCATGCGTGCGCGTGCCCTGGAAGGGACGGGCCGTCGCGTAGAGGCCCGCGCCGCTTACGAGCAACTGGCGCGCGATTATCCTTCGAGCATACGCGTGCGCGAAGCAACTTTGCGCGATGCCGAGATGGCTTTGCAGGACGGGCAGGCGGCCGCCGTGCCTCTGCTGTTGAAGGACTTGGGCGAAAGGGCCGACCCGGCGGCGCTGCTACTATCGGCCAGGGCCTCCGAGCAGGCGTCCGACCCCGTGCGTGCCCTTGCCGCATATCGACGCATATACTTCTACGCGCCCGCGTCGGCCGAGAGCGCAGAGGCCGCGTCGGCCATAACGCGGCTTGGCTCGACCACCTCTCCGGCGACCGCTGAAGAGGCCACAACGCGCGCCGACCGCCTCTACGAAGCGAAGCGATACGGCGACGCCTTTGTGGCTTACACCGACAGTGCGGCGCGTTTTCCCAACACACAGAGCCCGCAGGCCCAGTTGCGCCGAGGGATCGCCGCGACCCTGGCCAAACGCACGGCAGACGCCGTCACCTCGCTTCGCGCCCTGCCCACCTCCGCCGGCGAAGTGCGCGCAGAGGCTCTATATTACCTGGCCCAATCTTACGCCGCCGCGCGGCAGTGGGAGATGGCGCGCGCGACCCTGGACGAGCTGCGCCGGGCCTTTCCGCAGAGCGCATGGACGCCGCGCGCCTTCGCCAACGTGGGCCAGATCGCCGCAGACGCCAAGAACACGGCGGAGGCCAACTACTTCTTCCGCACCGCCATCAGCGCTTACCCAGGCGCGGCGGAAGCGGCGCAGGCACAGTTCGAGATCGCCTGGGCCGCGCACGAGGCCAAGAACTATGCAGAATCGTCCCGCCTCCTGACGGAACACCTGGCCCTTTACGCCGACAAGAACACGGACAATCGCGGACGCGCCGCCTACTGGGCAGCGCGTGACGGCGAGCGCGCGGGCCGTGCGGCGGAAGCGCGCGCCATCTATCAAGGGTTGCAGGGGCGCTACAGCGCCAACTGGTACGGCCACCTGGCGAAGCAGAGGCTCGACACGATGGAGCGCAACCGCGTCGCGGCGAATGGGAATTTCGCTCCCGATTCGATGGTCGGGCGCGCCGTCGCCAATCTTCAAACCGTGACGGTCGCCGAAGAGACGGCCGGGCCGACTGAAGACGAGCGAATGGCCAAGGCGGATCAGCTTAACAACATCGGCGCTGACGACTGGGCGCTCGAAGAGCTTGATAAGGCTTCGCAGGCAGCGCCCGCGAGCCCGCGCATCAATCTGGCGCTGGCGCGCATCTATCGCGCGCGCGAGGACAACGTGCGCGCCTTCAACATACTGAAGAAAAGCTACCCGGACTATTCGCAGATGAGGCCCGAGGAGTTGACGCGCGATGAGTGGGATGTCTTTTACCCGCTGGCTTACTGGGACATCATCGTGCAGGAGTCGCGCGCCAAGCGTCTTGACCCGCACCAGGTCGCGGGGCTTATTCGACAGGAATCGGTCTTTAACCCGCGCGCGCGCTCGACGGCGAAAGCCTACGGACTGATGCAGCTGCTCGTGCCCACGGGTACGCTCGTCGCGAAGCGTTACGGCCTGGAGCGCGCCGTCACGGCCGACTCGCTCTACGAGCCGCGCCTTAACATTCAGCTCGGCACGGCGTACCTGCGCGATCAGATGGACAAGTACGGTCGCATAGAGTATGTCGCCGCCGCCTACAATGCCGGGCCGGGTCGCGTCGTGCAGTGGCGCGCCCAGCTACCGCTTGAGCTGGACGAATGGACAGAGGCGATCCCCTTCAAAGAGACGCGCGGCTACGTGCAGGGCGTCGTGCGCAACACGCTTCAATACGAACGCCTCTACGACGACGCCGGGCAGTTTCGTCCAGAAGTAGGCTCGCGCGCAGGGCAAAAGACAGACTCGACCATACGCCCGCGCCGGGTGACCGGCAACGAGGAGGATGAATAAGCAGCCACGCGTTCGTCCCGCCGTCTGCACGATGGACGCCTCGTCCGGTTGGCCGATCGCGCATCATCCGACGATCAGAAGGGAATGTAGCAGTGAACATCGCTTTGCGGAAAAATCCCGTCTTCTACGGTCGCGCGTCAGTGGCTTTGGTCATGGCAGCGCTCTGCCTTTTGCTGCCCGGCGCGCGTGACGCGGCGGCGCAGCGAAGGAGGACTAATGCCGCCGCCGCTGCTCCGGCCTCGTCGAGAACCGTCGCCGTACAGACGGAGCCCGACGCCGTCATCTGGATCGACGAGGTGCGGCGCGGTGTCACGGACGCTTCCGGCAAGCTAGAGATAAAGAACGTCTCTGCGGGACGCCACACGCTCAGGGTGCGCGCGAGCGGCTTTAAAGAGAGGGTACTGCCCTTGCTCGCGGCGCAGCGCGGCCAGCTTACAGTTCCGCTCGTACGCACGACCGACAAGGCGGAGCTGCTTTTCCAGCAGGCTGAGGCCGCGCGCGAGAAGGCGAAAGACGACGAGGCGCGCAAGGCGGCGGCCGATCTATACAGGGACGCGCTCAAGGCTCGCCCTTCATACCCGGCGGCGCGCGTCGGGCTGGCGCGCGTACTGCTGGACATGAACGATTACGACGAGGCGCTTGAAGAGATCGCGCGTGCGCGACGCGCGCGCCCAGTCTATCCGGAAGCGTCTGCGGTCGAGGGCCGCATTCTTCGCATGTCAGCCTTCACTAACGAGGCGATCGAAGCCTTCCGCCGCTCGATCCGCGAGGCGCGCGGCTTTCAGCCGGAAGCCCACACGGGTCTCGCCCTGGTCTTTGAAGAGAAGGGGATGAACGAAGAGGCTGTCGGGGAGTTTCGCGCCGCCATCGCTCAGCTGTCGGATACTGAGCCCGTGCTCTATCAACTCCTGGGCGCTGTCTACGAGAAGATGGAGAAATACAAAGAGGCCGTCGAAGCTTACGAGCGATATTTGCAGCTTGCGCCGGAGGGAAGCCTCGCCCCTGCCGTGCGCTCGATCATAGACCAGCTGCGCCGCCAGGCCGCCGAGCAGGAAGCTCCGCCCGAAACTTGAAGAACCAGTAAGTTAAATGAAACAGGTTCGCAGCACATCATTAGCGTTAGACCTGATCTCAGCCGACATTAAAGCTCCCTTCTCTGGATAACTTCCAGCCGAGAAAGCGCACCGCTACTGTGAAGCCTTGAGTTTATCCAGAACGTGTTTGGCTGCTGTTCTGACAAGGACGCTCTCGTGTGACGACAAAGATGCAACCATGCCACAAATTGATTTGTCACCGATTTCTATAAGCGCGTCCGCCGCCGAGAGATTCACCTGATTCTCAACTATCGAAGATTGCACCTCGCTTTTCCGTCTTTGAAAACCTGGGCCTAAAGTCCATTGCCTATATACGGATTCATCCATACCGTTCTCTATAAGCTCATTCCATTTTTCATGCTCGTCAAGCAGGTAAGACTCTTTATCGACGATTAAAAGCGTCTTCCTTGCGGATCGGCTCCCTTGATTTTCCTTCACCAGGGATTCGAGCAGAAACGGAATTGCGACCGGATTCTTCAGCTTGCCTAAAGTCTGACAGGCCCATTGCCTAATCCAAGACCTCTTGTCTTTAAGCAATGGAGTTATCTTCTGCACTGACCTTTCATTATTCATCGCTCTGAGAGCTGCATCTATCGTTTGGAGAGGTAATAGGAATGCGCCGTATGTTAGAAAGGGGAATGAATATGCCCAGCTTTTATTATTTATCCTTTGGAGAGCCAAGAGAACCTCTTTTACTACGTGAGAGCTGTCGTTCAGTGCTCGGAAGAGAGCATCCAAAGCTAAAGGATTACCTATTATGCCCAGCGATTTGGCAGCCAGCGCGCGGATTTTCGCGTTCGGATGCTCAATTGCGTTTATAAGAGGGTTAAGATAGTAGCGGCTTGTCAGATATGATTGGTCAAGCTCTACGGGCTGCGGCCACTCTCCATCTACTTTAGACAGCGCGGAGCCTTTAAGCTGGCCGTTTGGTGATACGCCGAAAATCCCTGAATAGCTCATCAGAGAAACGGGGATGGTTCGGTTTGAAATATAAGCCAGCAGCTCGAACTCCGGCGGAACCTGTTCAAGCGGTAAGACCCCTTTTGTGCCGTCTGCGTAATTGTAATGTATAGAAGCTGTCCTGAAGTCGTCGGAATTTTTTGAATTTTCGTCAGGGCGCAGCGTGACTTGAAAATTCAAGGGGTCTAGATCGGAAGGAACAACAATAAGCTGAGGGTCTAATTCATGCGTGTAGTTATAGTCAAAGACGTAGTCAGCGTCTCGGCGTATAGCCCCCGATAGCCTCCCTGTTTCCCAATAAGCTTCAACATCGTGCTGGAAATATATAATCTTGAGTTCTACGGCTGTAAGATAGACCTCTTTGCTGCCGACACTCTTTACCCAGATGTCCAGCTTGTTCTCCTTAGAATCACTAATCCCTGTATCTTTCTTACCGTTGACGGTAAAACGGCTCAGGTATAATCCTTCAAGAGCAAGGGAGGGGAGCGCAGGCTCATTCTCCGATTTTGTGCTGCTTTCAGGATTATATGCAAAGACACTTTCGACGCTTTCCCGGCCCTCCTTATCCTTTCTCGAATATAATTTCGATAGCACCTCAAACGCGAAGGCGCTGGCATTCTTTGCAGCAATATACTGCCATCCGGCATTGTCGGCGTGCGTCTTTCCATCAATAAGGTCTGATATTCCTCGCACAACCAACGCGCTCACGCCGGGATTGACACGCGCTGCTTCCAGAACGCCGTATCCCTCCATGTCAACTGCCAGGGCATCGCCATAATTGGTCTGGAGGAAAAGAAAAAGCGATGATTTAGTGGAGGCAATGACGGCTTCGCCGGCAACGATCGGCCCTATCCAGACCGTGGGTGAGTTTCCGGCTGCCGGATCGACTATTCTTCGCCGCCAGTGGGTGTTCCTGGCCTCGGCTTTAGCCCTCTCCATAATCTCAAATGTGGGTTGAACAAGGGCCGGGCGTGGTAGGAAATCGTCTGTGGCTTTGCCCGAACCATAATTATAAATCTTATCTGCGACTACCACATCACCGAGCGCTACATCCTTGAGCCCGCCGGCGACTCCCACGAAAAGGATGACGCTCGGCTCAAAAAAATCTATTGCCCGCTCGGCGTACATACCAGCCGGGCTGTTGCCCTTTCCTGTTTGGACAACCAGTACATCCCACTCCTGATCGCCTGTGTCAAATTTTCCTCTATCATAAACATTTCCCCTGGGGTGTGTAAGCTCTTCGATGTCGGAAAGGTGTGAGAGAACAGACTTGTATTCCAGTTCAAAAGCGGTGAGAATAACTGCTTGCCGTCTCATAGTAATTCTCCGAAATCCAGGGCGAGGCTGACATCCACGCATTATGTCAGGTTTCCCTATTCATTTCTATAAACAGGTTATGAACGAGGTCTATTCATTCTCGGCTGCGGAGACCTACTTTTCGCAAACGGCCGATTCCCGATTGCACTTTCGGCGTGGCGGTAAGGGCGGGCTTTCGGGCGGCTTTAGTTGACAACTCTGCTCGGTAGGGGCTACGCTCTGTGCGATCAAGATGCTCATGAGAGCGACGGCGCTCTCATACTCCCAGAGTGTAACCCGACTACAATACGAAAATTTAGATTGATGCCTTCGCGGAGGCTGCCGTCTGTGCGTTCGTGCCTGGGAGCAGCTCTTCGGCTTGATGCTTCGCGGAATCCGTGAAGCGTGCTTGGGTTCGAGCCTGTGCTTTGATCTTGACTGCCGGTCACGTAGAAACGGTTCTGGCGCGCGCCGCTATGGAGCGCACCGCTTCGCTTTCGCCCGGCCTCACCCTTAAACCGCCGCCGCCAAAAGTTTACACGCGGCGCTTTCCCCTTTTTGAGGAGATGTGCAATGAAAAGAAGCGTAAAGAGGTTGCCAATATTCTTTGTCTTCGCGCTGGCGCTGGTTCTGCCCGGTGTGATGATGCCGATGCCCGTCAGGGCGGACGACCCCGAGCCCGCCTTCGATCAGAATCTAATCACTCCCTTCGAGTTCAGCGACATTAATCCCTGCACCGGAGAGATAATCTACGTGAGCGGCGATCTGCACGTCAGGGCCAAGCTCTCCTACGACGCCAACGGCGGCCAGCATTTCCAGCTCGCGGCCAACTACCAGGGCATGAGCGGCTACGGTCAGACGACCGGACTCAAGTACGTTGCCGTCAGCAACCAGCCGATCATCTCCAACACGATCACTCCGCAGGAAGAGGAGACGCTTTTACTGACGCAGCGGTTCGTCAGCCAGGGCAAGGAGGCGAACTTTCTGTTCGACGTAAGATTTCACCTCGTCACCACGGCCAACGGCGATATGAAGGTTACTACTGACGAGTTCAAGATTCGCTGCAAAGGGTAAGCCTGATTTTCCGGCCGAAGCCCTCGCTTCAAAAGCCGCCCGTTCGTAAAAAAAGGTGTGAGCGCTTATCACTCTGTGCAGAGTGATAAGCGCTCACACCTTTTTTGCCGTGGTCTTATAGAGGTGTCTGCCCGTGGCGGAAAAGAGCGCGCCTCAATTGCCCTTGCCCTGCGCGATCAGGGGTTGGGCTCCCGTCCGTGCCCTGTATTTCGCGTAGCCGTCGTAGAGAGCTTCGTAAATGAGGCGACCGACGATCTCCGCGCCCTCTGCGGTCGGGTGCGTGAGGTCGCTTCTGACCAGACGCTTGGGCGCGGCGGCCCATTTCGCCATCGTGCCCTCGCCGCCCATCGCCGCGTAGGCGTTGAAGAAGGCGCAGTTGGTTTCGAGCGCGACGCGGCGTTGCAGGTCTACTATCATCGGGATCGAGGGCTTCGTGATGATCTTGCCGCCGGGAGCCATCTGGCCGCGATCCATAGGCGAGACGATCAGGATGGAGATGCCCGGCAGCGCCTCGCGCACGCGCCGCACCACCTCGCGCAAATCCCTGTCGTAACGCTGCAACTGCTCGGGCGTCGCATACTGGCTCTCGTTCGTCCCGTAATTAATAATCACCATGTTGGGCTTGCGGTGCTGCAACTGCTCGTACCAGTGCGCCTGGTTCATGGCCGAGACGAGCAGCCCCGCGTAAGCGCCGTTGACGCCCAGGCTGTCGTAGACCACGCCCGGCCCATCGTTCTCAAGGACAGCGCCGAAGAGGCGCACCTCGCCGCTCAGGGTCTTGACATCGAAACTGTTCGGGCCCGACGCAGGCGCTTTTACCTCGAAGAAGCCGGAGCGCGCGTCTTCCCCCCCGGTCGAGACGACGCGCGAGTCGCCGTCGTTGACCTCGACGCTGAACTGGCCGCCGCCCGGCTGCTGTAAATAGTAAACGTCCATCCGCGAGAAGTTCTTGCCCGTCTCGCCCTGGCTCGCGGGGGCGAACCGCGTGTACGTGCCAGGGCCCGTGGCGCGGAAGGTCACGCCGCCCAGACCGAACTCGCCGTCGCTCGCCTTCGCGTTCATCATCGCGTCGGCGCTCCACCCGTTCCCCGGCGTGAAACTGATCGCGTCGTGACCGTACCAGGCCCACGGGCGATCCATCAGGATGAAGCCGTGCCCGGCATCGCCGAAGCGCGTTTGCAGAAGCCTTCGAACCGTGCTCGTGATGCCGTCGTTGGTGATCGGCGAGTCGCCGTAATGAGTAATGCGCGTGATCGCGCCGGGCGCGCGGGCGTCCGTGCGCGAGAGCGAATTGTAGAAGGAGTTGAGCGCCCCCGTCGGGTCTTCCACCGGATGGTCAGCGCCGACGATGACCGGAGTCGGGGCGGCGGTCGCCGCAAAGGCCGCGTCGGCGCTCGTCGAAGGCGCTCCTCCCGGAATGTCGCCCTTGCTCGAAGGCGCTTCGCTTCCCATGAAGGAGACCAGCTCGCGCGGGTTCGGCAGCATCTCGCGGAACCTCGCCAGACGCGGAACGAACAGCGGCAGCGAGGCGAAGATGAGGACGAACAGAATAGTCCGCGCGGGCTTGCTCAAAAGTATGTGACGCGGACCGGCAGGCTTATTCTCCTCCTGCTCATGCGCGGTGGCCGGGGCATCGTCTTCCAGCACCGGAACATCGCCGTAGGCGGCG
>DASQYE010000288.1:0-2271 GCA_035639355.1 Pyrinomonadaceae bacterium | reverse complement strand
CTAGAATCAGGCCCTCCCGCCCTTTGATTTTTGCCGCGAGACGCGCCATCTCCGGCGCGACGTGGATTCCATCGAGCACGATCTCGGCGCGGATTGTGGGCTCGTTCAGGCACGCGGTCGTCAGGTTCGGTTGGCGATGATGCAGAGCTGGCATCGCGTTGTACAGGTGTGTGGCATGCGTCGCCCCGGCCTCAATGGCCGCCAGCGCAGTTTCGTAGTCGGCTTCCGAGTGACCGAGCGAGGCGACCACCCCATGCTCTATTAAGAGTCGTATGAGCTCTAACCCGCCCGGCAGTTCCGGGGCCAGCGTCATGATCTTGACGAGACCGGGCGCGGCGCGCAGGTACTCAAGACATTGATCCAGGTCGGGATCGCGTATGGTTTCAACGGGCTGCGCTCCTTTCCTGTTCTTGTTGATGAACGGGCCTTCGACGTGGACTCCTATAATCTCTGCGGCCGGCTCGGTATCATCCGCCGCCTCGACACAGGCTTCGAGCGCGCGTAGTAAGTCCTCATGGTGTGCGGAGACGGTGCTCGGCAGGTACGAGGTCGTGCCGTAACGCAGTTGTGCGCGCGAGATGCGTCTGATGCCCTGAGCATCGCTGAACATCACATCGTCGCCGTGGCTTCCGTGCACGTGCGTATCGATCAGGCCGGGAAGAACGAGCTGGCCTGTGGCATCTATGATCGCAGAGGCGGGTTCGGGCCGGGCTCCCGTCGAAGGGCCGGCGAATGTTATGCGCCCGTCTTCGATCAGTATGACACCGTTTTCGATGGCGTGATCTCGCACGACCACGGTGCCGCCGACTATCGCCAGCCTGCCCCGTCCCTTAGCGTTCATCTCTTTCCGGTTCATGCGACTATGTCGAGCTGTTGGAATCCTGAAGCTTCTTGAAAAGGCTGCGGCGGCCTATGGCTCATAAGGTGCGTGTAACTTTCGATAATGAGCGCGGCGCATCCGGGTCAAGCCCCTTGGCGTCGGCGAGCAGAGCGGCGAACAGCTGGGCCGGTATGATATAGGGAATCGGCGCTAAGACCTCTTCGATTTCCGGGGCCATTTTGATCGCGCGGGAGGAGATGCTGGCGGCCTCTTCGTCCGCCGTAATAACCAGCGTATCGGCGTGCAGCTCTCTGAGGCGGTTTATCAGCAGCTTGACGCCGTCGAGCGTAATGCCCGGCGGCGCAAACAGCATGATCGGAAAGTGTCGCTCGACCATAGCGAGCGGGCCGTGAAAGAAATCTGCGGACGAGAAACGCTCGGCCACAACGTAGCAAGTCTCCATCAGCTTGAGCGCCATCTCGTAAGCGTTCGCGTAAAAGAGCCCGCGCCCGACCACTACACAGTTCTCCATGAAAACGTAGCGCTCGACCAATTGACGAATGTTCTCCCTGTGCTCAAGCGCGCGCGCGGATAGCTCCGGTATTGCCTCATAGGCGGGGGGGCTGCCGCCCCTGGCCAGTTCCGCCGCCAGCATGTAAAAGAGCATCATCTGTCCCGTAAAGGTTTTCGTAGCGGCTACGGAACGCTCGCGCCCGCCGTGCATGAGCAGCATCTCGTCCACCTTATCGACCATTGACGATTCAGGCTCGTTGGTGATGCCGACCGTGTAAGCGCCGCCTGCGCGCGCGCGCTCCAACACGTGGTTGATGTCTTCGCCTTCGCCTGATTGAGAGACGCCGACGACCAGGGCACGGCTGAGCTTCAGGTCGCTGTTGTAAAGCGTGTAGACGGACGGAGCGGCGAGCGAGACGGGGATGCCGGTCGTGATCTCCAACAGATACCGGCCGAAGAGCGCCGCGTTGTCGGAGCTGCCGCGCGCGACCAGCACAATCAGATCAAGGTCGCGCCTTTTCAGAAACGAGCCGAGCCTTGCGATCTTGCTTCGCTCGCCGTCTATCGTTTTCTGTAGCGCCGCCGGTTGCTCGGCGATCTCTTGAAGCATTAAAGACACTGGAAGCGCGGCTCCCTTTTAAAATGTTATAGAAGGATGAAAGTGCCGCCGACCGGCCTCATACTCCGGAAGCCCCGGCTCGCTTCGGCGCGATTCTTCCACGGCCCCCGAGAGGTTCGCAGAACGCATAACACGCTATCCGCCCTTGCGACGCCCGAGCATGTCCAGTCCGACGGCCGTCACCAATATCGAGCCTTTCACAATGTCCTGCGTAAAATCCGGCACATTTTTAAGCGACATGCCATTATCCAGGCTCGCCATGAAGAGCGCGCCGAGGCACGCGCCGAAAACAGTCCCGCGTCCTCCCATCAGGCTCGCG
>DASQYE010000287.1:0-6726 GCA_035639355.1 Pyrinomonadaceae bacterium | reverse complement strand
ATGAAGGAATGCACCGGCCCATAAGGCGGCCTTGGTCTCCCTTTTTATCGGCGTTGGCTCAATCATCGTAACTCGGTGACGAACCCCACAGAATCAATTCCCTCTGCCACCGAGGATAGTAACACAGAAGGGCCCAGATGTCAGATGCCGGATGCGAGATTTATGTGCCGGGTTTATGTGCTGGGTTTACGTGAAAGCGATGTTGCCGGTGCCCTGTTGCTGCTCGACGTTGGAGCGCACCTTCAGGAGGCGGTCAAGCATCTCTGCGCATTCGGCGCTGCGCGAGGCGAGCTGCGAGTCGGCCTGCTCGTGCAGCCGCTTCAAGCGATGCAGCTCGTCGGCGATGTGCAGGGCGGCAAGTATGGCGACCTTCAGGGAGTCTACGGTGAGGGTGCCGGAAGAGATTTCGCGCATGCGCGAATCAACGAACTCGGCGAGCTGTGTGATGTACTCGCTGTCGCCGTCTGAGCGAATGTTGTAGGTCTGATTATAGATTTCGACCCGGATCGTCGGCGTCGTGGCTGCGTCCATATTTCCCTTGCCTAAACTGATGCGATTCTGAGCGTCTCTCATTTACGCACCGCCTCTGCCATTTCAGGATCGAGCGCAGCGATGGCGTCGAGCATCGCCTCAACCTTCATCCGAATAGTATCCCGCTCGGAGAGCAGCCGCTCGACCTGATTTTCGAGCCGCTCTTTTTCGTTGAGCAAACTTCCGATCTCGCGCCGGATGCTGGTGATCTCACGTTCCAGACCCTCCTTCTCCTGGCGAAGCGTCTTCGTCAGCTCGATGGTGCGGTAAATTTTATCTTCCAGGTGCGAGAATTTTTCCAGTCCAGACAATCCGACCATCACCTTCTCCTTCAAACAAGCGGGGGCATCATAGGAGCCGACCGATTATGCGGCTTCCGGGTGCGAGAGCGCAAGACTTATTGCGCAAAGATCATTGTTTGAAGGCCGCGACCCGTTAAAGCCTTCGGCTTCCCGCAAAGCTCGCGGCCCCTAAGCTCTCATTTTCGCGTCGAACCTTTTTTCCAGAGCGTCCACGATACGAGCGTGCATCTCGTCAACCTCTTCGTCGCGCAGTGTGCGCTCGTCCGAGCGGTATTCCAGGCGCAGCGTAAGGGAGCGCTTGCCCTCGGGTAAGCTCGCCCCCTCGTAAACATCCACCAGGCTCGTAGAGCGTTGTTCCCTAACCTCAAGCTCCGCGACGGTACGCAGCAGCTCGGAGAGCGCCACCTCGTGCGCGACGAGCAGGGACACGTCGCGCACGACCGAGGGGAAACGCGCCAGCGGCGTGTATAGCACCGGCTGTTCTTCGGCGGCGAGGAGCGCGGTCAGATCGACTTCGGCGACATAGACCGGTTGCCTGAACTTGTACATGGCGGCGACCCGTTCGGAGAGCCTGCCGATCGTGCCGATAGACTTTCCGTTAATGATGACCCCGGCCGCCTGGCCCGCGCGCAGGTGCTTCGCGCTCCCGGCCGCCGCAAACTGCAAGGGGGGAAGCTGCATCGCTTCGCAAGCGGCTTCGAGCGCGCCTTTCAGATCATAGAAATCCAGCTCGCGCTGCGCTCCGGCGCGGTTCTCTTCGGTCGCCCCGCCGGTCAGCACCAGCGCGAACGCCTCTCGCTCATGGGGCAAACGGTCGCCCTCACGCTCGGCTGCGAAGATGCGGCCCGTCTCGAACAAGCGCACATTGCGCGTGCCGTGATTGAAATTGTTCCTGACGGCGTCGAGCAATCCCGGCAGCAGCGTGGGTCGCATACGCGCAGCGCCTTCGATGATCGGATTGCGTACCGTGACGAAACGCGGCTCGCCCTCCGTAGTGCCCGAAACAAAATCTGGCACAAGCTCAAAAAGGTCGTCGTAAGAGGTGTCTATGAAGCTGAGGCTGATCGCCTCGTCAAAGCCGTAGGCCGTTAGAATCTGCCGCATGGCTCGACGGCGGCGCTCGCCCGGCTGGTGCTCGCCCGCGATGTTCGAGGCTGGAAGCTCCGTCGCTATCTTTTCATAACCGACGTGGCGCGCGACCTCTTCGACCAGGTCTTCCTCGCGCTCGACATCTACGCGCCAGGACGGAACGACGTAGGTCAGGCGCGGGTTCAGGTCGCCCGCCGCCACCTCTTCCGGCACGCCGTCGCGAAAGCTCCACTCGTCTTCAAAGGCGGACAGCCTGGCGCGCTGCGCGAAACCCAGTGCCGATAGTATTCGCCTGATCTCGGTCGTCGCCACGGTCAGACCCGTCAGCGCCGTCACGCGTTCCGGGCGCAGGCTGACATCCCTCGCCTGTATGTAGTTCGGATAAGCGTCTATGGCATTCTCGGTCGCCGTCCCGCCCGCAATCTCGCAGATGAGCGCGACGCATCTCTCCTGGGCTTGCAGCACGCCTCCGTAATCCGCGCCGCGCTCAAAGCGATGCGATGCTTCCGTATGGAGTCCCAGCTGGCGCGCCGTGCGGCGCACGGACGCAGGGTCAAAGTAGGCGCTTTCGATCAGCACCTCATTGGTCGCAGCAGATATTTCCGTCTCCTCTCCGCCCATCACGCCCGCTATCGCCACGGCGCGCTCGGCGTCTGCGATGACCAGCATCTCCGCATCAAGCTCGCGCTCGACGCCGTCTAGCGTTATCAACTTCTCTCCGCCCAGGGCACGCCGCACGACGATGCGCTGCTCCGCGAGCTTGGACAGATCGAAGGCATGCAGGGGCTGGCCCAGCTCGTGCATGACGTAATTCGTAATATCGGCGACGTTATTTATAGATCGCTGCCCGATGGCTTCCAGGCGCTTCACAAGCCAGTCGGGCGACGGCCCTATCTTAACTCCGCGCACCACACGGGCGGCATAGCGCGGGCACAATTCGGGCTCGCGTATCTCTACGGAGGTGAAGGATTCCGCCATGCCTGCGGTCGCGCCGGGGGGAGCGCCTTCGGGCATGCGCACGGAGCCCGCTTCAATCGTCGCCAGCTCGCGTGCCACGCCCAGGTGCGACAGGCAGTCGGGACGATTCGAGGTGATGTCGAAATCCAGCACGAAATCGTCCTCGGCCTCGCTCACACCATCGACCGCGAGGCCGACCATCGTCAGGTGGTCGCGCAGCTCCGACGGCGACATCTCCGTGCCCGTCAATTCGCGAAGCCAGTTGTAGCTGATATTCATAAAAAGGCAGTGATGAGTGACGAGTGACGAGTGACGAGATGAAAGACAAGTTCCAAACTTGTCACTCGTCACTCGTCACATGTCACTGCTATTTAAATTGTGCCAGGAAGCGCACGTCGTTCTCGAAGAGCAGGCGAATATCGTCTAGCCCGTACATGAGCGCGCACATTCGATCGATCCCCAGTCCGAAGGCGAAGCCCGAAAACTGCTCCGGGTCTATTTCGACGGCGCGCAGCACGTTCGGATGAACCATCCCGGACCCGCCAAGCTCTATCCAACCGGAGCCCTTGCAGATTCGACACCCCGCTCCGTTACACTTAAAGCAGCTGAAATCAAATTCGGCGCTCGGCTCCGTGAACGGGAAATAGGAGGGGCGAAAGCGCGTGCGCGTCCCCTGACCGAACATGCGCCGCAGGAACTCCTCCACAGTGCCCTTCAAGTGGGCCATAGTGATGCCGCGATCAACGCAGAGACCTTCGACCTGGAAGAACATAGGATTATGGGTAGGGTCGGGCGTGTCGCGACGGAAAACGCGGCCCGGCGCGATGATCCTGAGCGGAGCGCCGCGCCGCTGCATGGCGTGAATCTGCACCGTAGAGGTCTGCGGCCGAAGCGCCAGCCCGTCCGTAGTGTAGAAGGTGTCCTGCGGGTTACGCACCGGATGATTCTCTGGGATATTGAGCGCTGTGAAATTGTAGAAGTCGTTTTCGATCTCGCGGTCGTCTTCAATCGAATAACCTAGCGAGACGAAGATGTCCTCTATACGCTGGCGCAGGAGCGTGATCGGATGCAGATGGCCTGAGCGCGGACGCCTTCCGGGCAAGCTGACATCTATACGCTCGCTCTCCTCTTGCGCGACCGCCAGGTGACCCTTAAGCGCCTGCTCGGCTTCCATAAGCGCCTCTGCGATCATGACCTCCAACTGCTGCACGTGTTGGCCGAAGGCCGGTCGCTCAGCAGCGCCGACGCGACCGATCATCTTTTTGGCCAGAGCCAGCCTGCTCTTTTTACCGGTGTGCTGTCTGCGCAGCTCTTCCAGCTCGCGCAAAGCGGCCTCTGCATCCGCTAGAGATAAAGCGCCAGCGCCGCCCCGGCGAAAGCGCGCAAAGCGCTCGAACTCCTGCTCGAACGCTTCGCGTGCAGCTTCCACCTGTTGTTTCGGCTCTACTTGTTCAATGGCTTCCGGCATCACCAGAATCCTTCACCACGTCAGGCCGCCGCCTGCTGCTGTTGTTGTTGTTGCTGTTCGTTCTCAAGCGCGCTCTTGATCTGTCTGGCGATGGCCGCGAACGCCTCCGGCGAATTGGCGGCGATGTCGGCCAGGACTTTTCGATCCAGCTCTATGCCTGAGATTTTCAACCCGTGCATGAATTGCGAATAGTTCAGGCCATTCAAGCGCGCGGCCGCCCCTATGCGGACGATCCACAGGCTGCGGAAGTCGCGCTTCTTCAGCTTGCGACCCGTATAAGCGAAGGTCAGGCCGCGCTCGACCGACTCCTTGGCCGAGCGGTAGAGCTTCGATTTCGTGCCGCGATAGCCCTTGGCCAATTTCAAAATCTTCTTGCGCCTTTCGAGGCGCTTGTTACCACGTTTTGCACGAGGCATAACTGATCTCCTTTCCCTAAGGGATGAGGGCGGAACGAAGGGATGAGGGCGGAGGGATGAATGATTGAGTGAAAGCGACAATTAACGATTCACTTAAAACCCTTTCACCCCTCATTCTTCATTCCTTCTTTTCACCCCTCATCCTTCATCCCTTCTTTTCATCCCTTAACTGCGTCCGTAGGGCAGCATCGCCTCGACGCGCTTTTGATCGCCTTCCGAGACGAACGTGTCGATGTCCAGGTGACGCTTACGCTTGTTGGTCTTCTTGGTCAGAATGTGGCGCGCGTGCGAATGGCCGCGCTTGATCTTCCCCGTCGCGGTAAGGCGAAAACGCTTGGCCGCGCCCTTATGTGTTTTAAGTTTAGGCATAATTACTCCCCTGACTATTTTGGATTTCAGATTTTGGATTTTAGATTAACGCTTTCCGGCTGTCTTGAATCTTGGTCTACAGGCTCTCAACCCATGGGTCGCTCGCCGATCCAAAATCCAAAATCTAAAATCCAAAATCAATTACTGCGTGGCCGCCGGCGGCGCTTGCTCAGGTTTAGCGCCGCCACCACCACCACCACCGCCGCCCTTGTGCCGCCTGGGAGAGAGGATGATGAACATCTGATTTCCCTCCATGCGCGGGCGCGCCTCAACCTCTGCGATGTCTTGCAGGTCGTGCTCAAGCTTCTCCAAGATACGCGCGCCCAGTTCTCGGTGCGTCATCTCGCGGCCACGGAACCAGATGGTCGCCTTGACCTTGTCGCCCTCCTGCAACCATTCGCGCGCGTGCTTCATACGATAGTCGTAATCGTGATCGTCCGTGCCGGGGCGAAACTTGACCTCTTTGACCGTGATGATGACCTGCTTCTTCTTGGCCTCGTTCGCCTTCTTCTTGGCTTCGTATTGAAACTTGCCGTAATCGATGATGCGGCACACGGGCGGCTCTGCGTTCTGCGCGACCTCGACCAGGTCGAGCCCCTTCTCGCGGGCCGCACGGATGGCCTCGCGCGTGTCCATGACGCCTAGCTGTTCGCCGTCTTCACCGATCACGCGCACTTCCGGCACGCGGATTCTTTCATTGATTCGCGTGGCGGGAGCGCGACGATTATCCGGGCGCTGCCCGCGACCTCTAAAGCCTGTAGCTATTGCTGCACCTCCATTGTTAGTTAGCGTCTAAAGTCGCCCGAGCGACCGCTCAACAATCAGTCAGAAGCCTCTTGCTGCGCGCCGAGCGCCGAGAGCTGAAAGCTATTTTCCGAAGCGCGCGTATTCACGAGCCCACGCGCCATTGCCTTGAACTCTTCTACCGTCATCTTTCCCACGTCCCCCTTCGTTCGCTCGCGCACGGCGACCACACCTTCCTCCAGTTCGCGGTCGCCCAGAACCAGCATGAATGGAACCTTCTGCAACTGCGCGTCACGAATCTTCGCGCCGATCTTTTCGCTGCGCACGTTCACCTCGGCGCGAAGCCCCGCCGCGCGCAACTCCCCGCAGACCTTTTCGGCATACTCGTTAATGCGATCCGTGATCGGCAGCACCATCACCTGTACGGGCGCGAGCCACATCGGAAACGCGCCCGCGTAATGCTCTATCAGGACGCCGAAGAAGCGCTCGATCGAGCCGAACAGGGCGCGATGCACCATCACGGGGCGGTGCGGCTTGTTATCCTCGCCGATGTATTCGAGCTTGAACCGCTCCGGCAGGTTAAAATCCCACTGCACCGTGCCGAGCTGCCACAAACGGCCTATAGCGTCCTCGATCTTGAAGTCGATCTTCGGGCCGTAGAAGGCCGCTTCGCCCTCGATGCGCTCGTAAGGCACGCCGCGCTCGTCCAGGGCCAGGGCGAGCTCACTTTCGGCTATCTCCCAATCACGTTCCGCGCCCAGGAAGTTCTTGTTCGTACCGCTTCCCTTGACCGAAAGCTCGAACTTGACCTTGTCGAAGCCGAAGGTCTTCAAGACATCGATGACGAAGT
>DASQYE010000286.1:0-4608 GCA_035639355.1 Pyrinomonadaceae bacterium | reverse complement strand
GGTCGATAAAGAGAATAAAGAGTACCGCACGCAGCTCGCCAACGAGTTCGTCAAAAGAGATTTGATGAGCCTGGCGACGACCAAGAGCGAGAACGGCCAGGAGCAGAAGGTCGCCAAGGTCGAAGAGGAGGGCGGCGGAAGCCTTATCTGGCCCGTGCTGCTCAGCTGGGCTCCCATACTCTTCATCATAGGCATCTGGATTTTCATGCTGCGGCAGATGCAGTCGGGCGGCAACAAGGCCCTCTCTTTCGGCAAGTCTCGCGCCAAGCTTCTCAATAACCAGCAGAAGCGGGTCACGTTCAAGGACGTGGCGGGCGTCGAAGAGGCCAAGGAGGAGCTGCAAGAGATCATAGAATTCCTCAAGGAGCCGCAAAAGTTTCAGAAGCTGGGGGGCCGCATTCCGAAAGGAGTGCTGATGATGGGCCCGCCGGGAACGGGTAAGACCCTGCTGGCGCGAGCCATCGCGGGCGAGGCCAACGTTCCTTTCTTCTCAATCTCCGGCTCGGACTTCGTAGAGATGTTCGTCGGCGTCGGCGCGTCTCGCGTGCGCGACCTTTTCGAGCAGGGCAAGAAGAACGCGCCGTGCATCATCTTCATAGACGAGATCGATGCCGTCGGGCGACACCGGGGCGCAGGGCTTGGCGGCGGCCACGACGAGCGCGAACAGACACTTAACCAATTGCTGGTCGAGATGGACGGCTTCGAGTCGAACGACGGCGTAATCCTGATCGCCTCTACCAACCGGCCCGACGTGCTTGACCCGGCCTTGCTTCGTCCCGGCCGCTTTGATCGCCGCGTCGTCGTCTCCCGTCCGGACGTGCGCGGGCGCGAAGGCATCCTCAAGGTTCACACCCGGAAGATTCCGCTCGGCGAGGACGTTGACATCAGCGTGATCGCGCGCGGCACGCCCGGCTTTACCGGCGCTGACCTTGCGAACCTGGTCAACGAGGCGGCCCTGAACGCTGCGCGCTACAACAAGAAGCTGGTGGCGATGCCTGACTTCGAGCTGGCGAAGGACAAGGTCCTGATGGGCGCGGAGCGAAAATCGATGGTCATCTCGAACGAGGAGAAGCGCATCACGGCCTATCATGAGGCGGGTCATACCTTAGTCGGGCTGAAAGTCCCGAACGCAGACCCCGTGCACAAGGTGACGATCATCCCGCGCGGCATGGCCTTGGGCGTGACGCAGCAACTGCCCGAAGGCGACCGTCACAACTACTCCAAGGAGTATTTGCTGGGACAGATCGCTATCCTGATGGGCGGGCGTATTGCCGAAGAGCTGTTCCTCAGCAATATTACTACGGGAGCATCGAACGACATCGAGCGTGCGACGGAACTGGCGCGCGCCATGGTCTGCGAGTACGGTATGTCTGAGCTTGGGCCGTTGACGTTCGGCAAGAAGGAAGAGCAGATTTTCCTTGGCCGCGAGATCGCGCAGCATCGTGATTTCTCCGAAGACACTGCGATCAAGATCGATCAGGAAGTCAAAGGGATCATTTCGGGGCAGTACGCGCGCGCCAAGCAGATCATCGAAGAGAACCGCGACACGATGGTTCGTCTCTCCGAGACCCTGTTGGAGCGCGAATCACTGGACGGCGTCCAGATCAGGCGCATCGTGGCTGGCCTGCCGCTGGACGACGACCGGCCGCCGACTTCGGACGACGACGAGCGGCCGCAGCTCAAAGAGCCTGCGATCAAGCCTCTCAAGCCTATACTGCCGCCGATCACCGGCCCCGCTACCGCTTAGCTGAAGCGTAAAAGGCAAAAGGCCGAAGTGAAGAATGAATCTTCACTTCGGCCTTTTTCCCTTTTTACTCAACGGATACCCACGTCCCATTGAAGGCCGCTGTCCCACAAAGAGCGTCGATTGTTAGATTATCCGTCACGTCGTTGATGCTCCCGCCGGCGTGTCGTTGAGCTACCTCTAACTGAATGCCAAGCCGATCATGCCCCCACCCATGCGGAATACTTACCACACCAGGCATCATTTCCTCGGATATCTCGATTGGCACCACTACGCTTCCTACTCTTGAGCGCACTGAAACCTCTTGGCCCGGACTCAAGTGGCGCTCGGCAGCATCTGTCGGGTGCATAAGAATTGTGCATTGAGGCCGGCCCTTGACCAGTCTTTGACTGTTATGCATCCATGAGTTGTTACTGCGAAGCTGTCGTCGTCCAATCAATAAGAGATCGCCGGAGGAGTGAAGAGATGCATTGTCAAGCAATTTTGCCTTCACACGTTCGACATCTTTGACCAACACTTCAGGTGCTAACTCAATACGTTTGTCAGAGGTGCGCAACCGCCCAGGCAAGCAGGGATGCAGCGGACCAAGGTCTATTCCGTGGATAGCTTCTTTGAGCTTTCGCAAAGTCAGACCCTGGGAAAAAGGGTTGAGCCTGGCGCCGTAAGGTCCGAAACGCAAACCCAGGTCAAGAATTCTTTCAGGCCCCAATAATCGTTTTATTAAATTGCATTTCACGCGTCCGATGAGACTACCGAACAGACCTTCGTGTTCCATACGTGTTTGCAGTTCGAGAAGTATCTCCCAGTCGTGACGCGTCTCCCCGTCCCGTTGAAACAGAGCAGGTGAGAATTTGGTCGTGTTACGGACTGCCAGCAGATGAAATGCCACGTCATAGTGTCCACGCTCGAGCGACGAGCTTGGAGGTAAGATAATGTGTGCGTGCCTGGTCGTTTCATTAATATAGGGATCGATTGATACCATGAACTCAAGGCCGGCGAGCGCCTGATCCAACTGATGGCCGTTCGGCGTCGATAACACGGGGTTTCCGGCAGAGGTAACAAGAGCCTTAATCTGTCCCGGACCTTCGGTCAAAATCTCTTCGGCAAGCGTGACTACCGGAAGCTCTCCGCTAAATTCAGGTAACTTTCGCACACGACTGTGCCAGCGGGCAAAACTACCGCGCGGCGTCAATGATTCTGGTGCTGTCACGGGGTCGAACGCCGGACGCGTAAACATGGCACCGCCGGGTCGATCTAAATTGCCGGTCACAATATTCAAAACGTTAATCAACCACTGACAAACAGCCCCGAACTCCTGAGTGCTGACACCGATTCTCCCATAGCAGACGGCCGCCTCGGAGGAAGCAAATTCTCTTGCCAAAAGGCGTATTTGACCGGCGTCAATGCCGGTAATCGATGCCACCTTTTCGGGCGCGAATTCGGCCACAAGCTTACCGATAATATCCACTCCCGTAGTAAATGCAGCCAAGTGGCCCAGGCGGGTTAGCGCTTCGTCAAAAACAACGTGTAGCAGCGCCAGCAGCAAGAGAACGTCTGTCCCAGGACGAATGAACAGATGGCGGTCGGCCAATCGGGCGGTTTCGGTGAAACGCGGGTCGATGAGTATTACCTTGCCTCCCCGCTGGCGAATTTCTTGTAACCTTCGACTCATACCGGGAGCAGTCATGAGGCTTCCGTTTGAGACCGCAGGATTCGCCCCCAGGATTAGAAAAAGGCGTGTGCGGTCGAGATCAGGGACGGGAAGAAGGAGTTGGTGGCCGAACATCAGGTAAGCGGCTAAATGATGTGCCAGTTGGTCAACAGAGGTTGCGGAAAACCTATTCCGCGTATGCAGGCTGCGTATAAACCCTGGTGCGAATAGCATCGCGCCATAGTTATGAACGGTGGGATTGCCAAGGTAGGTTGCGACGGCATTCTTCCCGTGCCTCGCGTTAATGCGCCTGAGGTTATGCGTCACCTCGTCAAAAGCTTCGTCCCATCCGATGCGTTGCCAACCGTGAGCAGTGCGACGGACGGGATATTTGAGCCGGTCTTTATCGTAGTGCAGATCTTGCAAGGCGACGGCCTTCGGGCAGATGTACCCGCGGCTGAATGGGTCGTCTTTGTCACCGCGTATGTCCAGACGTTGGTCAGCTTGAACAGAGATTTCGATGCCACATATCGCTTCGCAAAGATTGCAGTTGCGATAATGAAGGGTGCTATTTTCGGCGGTTCTCATGGCATATTCCGGGGAAATTTCCAATCGCTCAGCCATCTGGAAAAGTAACTCGACAGCTTAGCACCCTCGACTCAGCTTGCACCATATAAATTTTCCTTTGCGAGGCGAGTGCCATACACAGGAGCGCGCGCGGGCGTGTTAATTATGAAAGGCAAGCTAATTGCGCGTCCGGTTGATCGACTTGTTAAGCTGCCTGCCACTGATGCCTCGCACCCGGTTTTCTTTTCTCGAATGGAATCAGGCGACGCAAGCGATGCCGCTTGCCGATGCGCCGGGCGATTAGCAACGCGGAGCGTTGTGTCATTCACTCGCCTGTATTCTTCTAAGCCCATCAGCGATGCAGCCTAACGGCCTAGAGATGAGCCGCCTGGCCAAGCCTTGGCTTGTATCGCGCCAGGGCCAAACAACGGGCTTGCCGGGTCAGCTCCATCGAGTTGTGAGCCCGCACTTCGCCTGGAATAGAACTCTCGCGCGGCGGTCGCCGGCCGCAACCCGATCCGCGCCGATCACCTACGCCTCGGCGGCGGGCTCTTCCAGGTTCGGGTTGTTTGCACTACCGCGACCGGCGCCACGGCAGGCTCCACAGTCCGCGCGCTGAGAGGATGAGGGAGAAGAGCGCGGTCAC
>DASQYE010000285.1:0-6036 GCA_035639355.1 Pyrinomonadaceae bacterium | reverse complement strand
GCTGTCGCCAAGATCACTCCGCGCCGGACTTGCGTGACCGCCAGGATAGCGCCGAGCGGCGGGGCCAACGAAGAGGCACGCCGCGCCGCCGACCTTGCGGCCACGAAGCCTTGTCTTGAAGACACCCGCCCAGAGTAACTTTAGTGCCGCTGCTCTCTCTGCAAAACATCTCGAAGAGTTATGGCGCGACCCCTGCGGTCACAGACCTGACGCTCGCCGTAGAGCGTGGAGAATTCTTCGGGCTGCTGGGCCCGTCGGGCTGCGGCAAGACGACCACGCTCAGGATGATCGCCGGCCTTGAGAAGCCGGACGCGGGTAAGATCGAATTCGACGGCGCTGACATCACTGCGCGCTCGCCTGAGCGACGCGGCTTCGGCATGGTCTTTCAGAACTACGCGCTCTTTCCCCACCTGAACGTTTTCGAGAATGTGGCCTTCGGATTGCGCGCGCGCCGTCGCCCCAGGGCGGAGGTGAGCGATCGGGTCACGCATGCGCTCGGGCTTGTGCAGCTCCCCGGCTACGAGCGCAGGCGAGTTGACGAGTTGTCGGGCGGGCAGCAGCAGCGCGTGGCCATTGCGCGCGCCATCAGTATAGAGCCCGCGCTGCTTCTCTTCGACGAACCGCTTTCAAACCTGGATGTCGCGCTGCGCGAAGAGACGCGCGAAGAGCTGCGCGAGCTGGTGGCGCGACTCGGACTGACGGCCGTCTACGTGACGCACGACCAGGAGGAGGCGTTCGCGCTCTGCGACCGTATCAGCGTGATGGGCGCGGGACGTATCCTGCAAACGGGCGCGCCGCGCGAGCTTTACGAGCGCCCCACGCAGGTCGTCGTCGCGCGCTTCCTGGGGCGCAACAACTTGATCTCGGCCCGTCGCCTGAGCCCCCAAGATGAGACTCCCGCTCGCTTTATCACTATCGACGGCGGCCATACGCTAAGCGTTTCGACAAAACGCCGCGACTCAACGCCGCTCGATAAAAACTGCACGCTCGCCATTCGCCCGGAGCATCTGTCGCTCGGGCCTGCGTCTGCCGATGACGAGACCAAGGGGGCCGCGAACGTGTTGCGCGCTACAGTGCGCGCGATCAATTTCAACGGCGCGACGACTAGCGTCAGGCTCGATGCCGGCGGGCTCATGTTAGAAGCGCTCTTGCTCCGGCCGGATGATCTGGCGGTCGGCGACGCGTGCCGGGTCGGGCTGCCGGCCGAGAGGATCAACGTCTTAAGCTCGGAGGCGGAAGGAGGAAGCCGGCCTTGAATTTCAAGAATCTCAAAACCGAGATTCAATCCCTCACGCTGCCGCCCTCATCCCTCATTCTTTCTTTAATCGTCGGCGTAGTGCTGCTCTACGGCGTCATCTATCCGAACCTCTACGTCATCAAGAGTCTGGTAGCGGATGGGGGCCGGTCGGCCTCTGGCCTGACGGAGATTCTGTTTCGGCGCGCGGTCTTGGAAGCGGCCGGGACGAGCGTCTGGCTTTCGCTCGTGACCGTCGGGCTTTGCGCGCTCGTCGGTATCCCTCTGGCCTTTCTCTTCGAGCGCTATGCATTCCCGGCGCGGCGTCTGTTCGCAACGCTCTCCGCGCTCCCACTCGTATTGCCGCCGCTGGTCGGCACGGTCGCCTTTATTTTTCTCTGCGGCGAGTCCGGCATTCTTGCGCGCACAGTCGCGTGGGCCTTCAACCTGAAAGGCGCACCCTGGGCGCTCGGCGGGTGGACGGCGCTGCTTCTTTTTCACACCTATACGATGTACCCGTTCTTTTACATGCTGACGGGAGCGGGCTTGCGGCGAATTGACGCGGGGCTGGCTGAGGCCGCGCGCGGTCTGGGCGCGGGTCCTCGCGTGGTTCTGTTTCGAGTGCTGCTTCCGCAGCTCGCGCCTTCGCTCATAGCAGCCGCGCTGCTCACGTTTATGACCTCTATGGCCTCCTTCAGCGCGCCGCTCCTGTTCGGCGGCGAGGTGCGGCCGCTGACGCTTGAGATTTACAGCGCTCGGCAGCGAGGCGACATGCGAGAGGCGCTCTCCGAAACAGTGCTGCTGACGTTGATCTCGCTCTCTGCGCTCCTCTTCTTTCAGCGCTACGAAGGGTCGCGCCGCTTCGCCGCCGCCGCCTTGAAGGGAGCGCCGAAGCGGCGCACGCCCCTCAGGCGTGGCCGCGAGCGCGCGCTGGCCGTCGCCTTCGGAACCGTTTTCACCATCCTGCTCGCGCTGCCCGTGGCGACGCTCGTGCTTGTCAGCTTCGCGCGCGACGGGCAGTGGACGACAGAGACGCTGCCGCCCGCCTACACGCTCTCGAACTACGCGCGCATCTTTGCGGAGCCGGACAGGCTATCGGTGATCGTCAACAGCCTTTCGATGAGCGGGCTGGCGGCCATAGCGGCGCTTTTATGGAGTTTCTGCGTGACGACGCTGGTGACGGGAAAGCGATTAGGCGCGTGGCGGCGCGTGGTCTCTTTGTTGATACTGGTGCCGTGGGCGCTGCCCGGCACGGTCGTCGCCGTGACGATCGCAGAAGCATACGGCAGGCCCAACCCTTTGACGGGAGCCTTCGTTCTGGTGGGCACGTTCTGGATTCTGCCCGTGATCTACTTTCTGCGCTTCATGCCGCTGGTGGTTAGGGCCGTGCAGGCGAGCGTGGAGCAGATGGACGCGGCGCTCGAAGAGGCTGCGGCGAGCCTGGGGGCAAGCTGGTGGCGTCGCTTTACGCGGGTTCGCCTGCCGCTCGTCTGGCCCGGAGCGGTCGCCGGCGCGCTGCTCGCCTTCGTCATCGCGCTCGGCGAATACGTGGCGAGCGTGCTGGTCTTCGTCCCGCGCAACCGGCCGATCTCGATCGCCATCGCGGGCGAGCTGCGCGATTTCAATCTAGGGACGGCCGCCGCCTACGGCGTGCTGCTCATATTGATGATCGCCGCCAGCATGATGATCGCCGCACGGCTCGAACGCTCCGCCCAAACCTAGAGCGGGATGGAAGCTGATCTACTTGTTGGAGTTGTCGGGCTGGAATATATCCTTGTTTTCGGCGCGCACCTTCTCGGCCCTGTCAGCGAGTTCCCTTGCCTCCTTCTCCAACTTCTCGTAGCGCGTCTTGTTCTCCTTGAACTTTTGACTTAGCGTCTCGGCATCGTCGCTGTCGAGCACGGCCTGCGGCATCATCCTGGCAGCCTCTACACGTTCGGCGTGCTTATTGAACTCCTGTGATTTGAGGGCCAGATACTCTTTGAACTTATCGTTGATCTTCAGCCTGGCGGCCTCTTCAAACTTCCCGGCCGCCCCGCGGAACTTCTCCGCGCTTTGCGTATAGCCATCGACCGCCTCCTTCGCCGTCGCGCTCAACCGCTGCTTGTCTTCTGCGAAACTATCGCTCTTTATCTCGCCGAAAATCCGCCCGCTCTTTCGACCGGCCTCGTCGGTACCTTTATTGGCGGCATCTATGGCCGTATTGGCTTCGGCGACCAACTTGTTGGCCCTGCCCGTTTCATCGCCGCCGCCGCCCGCCGGGCTGCACGCCGTCGTGAAGCCTATCAATAGCGCGAGCGCAAGTGACGCATTACGTTTCGTAGGGGGGCGCATAGACTTTTCACCTTTGAGAAACGAGGATTTGTAAGACGAGCGGGCGAATATATCACGCCGGCGGGCCAATCGGCACGCGCTCAAGAATCGTGCGAATTTGAGGGCGCTCGTTTGAGGACGCTCGCGCTACGTAAGGACGCTCGCGCGACGCGCCGGGGCCCACGGCGCATCCGTCCGGCAATCAGGCCATCAGACGAAAGCCCGGCAAAAGCCTGAGACCTTTGCGACCGGCGGCAGCTACAGCTTTTTACGACTAGATTGTATATTTAACCGGTATCCGGCAGTGGCTTTTAAATAAGGTGTGGAAAATCTCTTTTCGTCCACGGAGCGCGTGGTCGGCTTGGAATTCCCGTAGCGCGTCCGGTCGGTGGCCACCGCCCGGCACAGGCTTCTCTAATCTCTGCTTGGAGTTCGAGTGAGCGACGCTTATCAATTCAACCATAATTCGATGCCCCGTATCATGCGAAGCCTCAGGGCATTCGCACTGCTGCTGCTGCTGTGCGCGATGCTTTTGGCTGGCCCATCCCGGTCACAGGGACAGGAGCGATTCGAGACAGACCTGGATGATGAGCCGGAGGAGACGGCCCTCTACCAGGCCCTCTTAGACCTGACGACGCCCTGGACGGTGATGTGCGTCGCCGCTCACCCGGATGATGAGGACGGCGCGACGCTGACCGTGCTCCGGCGCAAGGGAGGTGTCCATACTGTGACGCTCTTTTCGACTTACGGCGAGGGCGGACAGAATGCAATCGGCCCGGAGCTTTACGAGGAGTTGGGCGCGATACGCGCGCGCGAGACCGCAGAGGCGGCGAGAGTCCAGGGCTCGGAGCCCTACTTTCTGGGCCTGCGCGACTTCGGCTTCTCGAAAACGGCGGACGAGGCATTGCTCGTATGGGGACACGACGTAGCGCTCGCACGCATGGTCTTGCAGATTCGCCGTCTTCGCCCGGACGTGATTATCACCAACCACGACACGGTCACGGGCCACGGCCACCATCAGGCGACGGGCCGGCTGGTAATCGAAGCCTTCGATGCGGCGGCAGACCCTGCGCGCTTTCCCGAACAGTTGAGGGACGGCCTGACCGTCTGGCAGCCGCAAAGGCTCTTCGTGCGCTTCGGCTTCGAGGGCACGCCCGCAACCCGCGCCGTCGAAGACGAAGCGTTGCGAGAGGGCCGGGTGGTCTCCATTTCCCAGAGCGAGCGCGACCCCGTGCGCGGCCTAACCTATGCGGAGCAAGCCCTGCGCGCGCTCCGCCGGCATGCCTCGCAGGGGCCCTGGCCCAGCACAGTGCCCGCCGTATGGACGCGCCCGATACGCTATCGCCTCGCGCGCACGGCAAGGTCTAGCGCGCCGCTTCCCAGCAATGCGCCGTCGCTTCTGTCCGGGCTGACGTTGCCCAAGGGCGTTGCAGACAAACTGATGCCGCTTGCGGCCAGGGCCATGTTGCCCGTCTATCTGGCGAACGGGAGCAAGGCCGAAGGCGTGCTTGACGCGCTTGTGGCGGCGCGCAAAGCCGGGCTCTTCGCTCCTTCGGGAGAGGCGGACGACCTGCCTCGCTTTCGCCTGATGAGCGACAGGCTGGATCGCGCACTGGCGCTCGCGAGCGGCATCCGCGTCGTGGTTGCGCCCGGCGAGGACGTGCTCGTGCGCGAAACGGCAACGCCCGTTTCCCTGAGCATCACGAACCGAGGCGCGCGTGCGGCGCAAATCACCGAGATAGATTTCAAGGACTTGCGCTATGAGGGCGGAATCGACGTTCCGCGCGAGCTGTCGCCCGGCGCGACCCTTAACCTGACGGCCGACGCGCTTGCGCCGCGCGAGGCTGCGACGAGCGTTCCGCACGCGGCGCATCTCTACGACGGTCTTCTCTTCGGCGTCGAAGTCGGGGCGCGCGTCTATATGGAGCTTGACGGCGCGCGCTTTCCCGTCAGCGCCAAGACGCGCATGGACATTGCGCCTGCCGTCGAGATCGTGGGCCTCTCTCCTTCGTTCGTAGTCTTAACGCCCGCCACCGCCGGCCACGAGATAACTTTCAACCTGAAGCTCGTCAATCATCAACGCATCCCCTTTGGAGGAGTCCTCAAGCTCGCGGGCGTGGCGGGCGGCGAATCAAAGCTCAACGTCTCGCTTCAGCCGAAAGAGGCGCGCAATTCTTTCATAACCTTCAAGGTTCGATCCGTGGACGCGCTGAACCAAAGACCGATTCCGACGCCCGATATCGAGTCTTTGCAGCTCACGCTCTACCAGGACGGCTCCCCAAACTCTTTGGCTCAGCAAAAAGTCCGCGTCATCTACAGCGATGCGCGCGTCGCTGATGGGCTTCGCGTCGGCTTCGTGCCGAGTTACGACGATACGCTCAGGAATGCGCTCGCGGCGCTCGGCGTAGAGGGCCGCGAGCTGACGGTCAAGGATGTGCAGGCGGGAAGGCTAAGGCGCTACGACGCGATCATCATAGACAACCGTGGCT
>DASQYE010000284.1:0-2400 GCA_035639355.1 Pyrinomonadaceae bacterium | reverse complement strand
CGGCCATACTAGAGAGAGCGCTCTCTCTAGTATGGCCGCCAGGTCGATGGTTTGCATCGGCGCTACAGCGCAGGCTTCGATCCTTAATTGCCGGCGCTTTCACACTTCAGCAGGTCTTTGTCTGTGAGAGTCCAGTGGGTGTGGTCTTTACACATGTTGACGTTTTCAATGACGCACGAGTCGCCGTCTTCGTCCACGATCTTGATGTCGTAATCGTCGCAGGGAATGCCGTTGAGCGTGAAGGTCGTTCCCGATTTGACGACCTTGTTGCCGAGCTGGTCCGGCCCCCAGTGATCGTCATCGCTGGGCGACAGGTATAGATGATAGATGTCCCAGTGCGACCTGTTCTCAAGCATGATCTCAGCTCCGGACTGCCCTTGCGTTAGACGGGGCATTAGCGCGACGGCGCAGAGAAGGACGGCGAGGACTGCGATACAGGTGATGAGATAATGTTTCGAGCTGTTGATCGTGGCTGAAAAGCTTTTCATGGGGATTCCTTTCCGTTAGAAGAGAGGGAACTTCGGCCGGGCCTTTGACCCGCTCACGTGGCGGGGTGCTACTGCCGGAGCCGTCAGGCGTAAAGCACGGGGAGCGTAAGACCAACACAAGCCCGCTGTCAATGGAAATATCGTCAGCCGCCGCGCTTGATACCGTGCGCTCGAAGCGCTCCTCTTCGAGCGGGCTTTTGATATAGTTCGCCCCCGGTGGCTTTCGAGCGGCGCGAGCCTACGCCACAGCAGGCGAACACCGCAGGGGCGTCTCGCGCAGCTTTCCATCTTTCGATTTTGTGGCATCTGCTGTTAATTTATGCGACGGCAGCCAAGCGTGCGCGCGCGGGCGTCTCTTCGGAAACTTATAAGCGTTGAGGTTCGAGCCGGCGCGGGCGCGTATGGTTAACAATTCCCCGGAGAACGAAAATGATTCCCTGTCGCAACTGCGGACGGATCAATGAGGATGCCGCGCGTATCTGCCGCTACTGTGGGACGAGCCTGGCCGCAAACGCTCAGGCAACACAGCAGCAGGAGTACAGGCCGCCCTACGCCTGGGCGGGCACGTCGCCGCCGCCTTCTTCGCCCGCGTCCCAAATGCAGCAGCAGCAGCAACCCTACGCGGCTCCGCCTGCCGCCGCCGTCGGTTACAGGTGTCCCAGGTGCGGCGCGGCCTACCTGCCCACGGTCGAGAAGAAGATCTCCTCCGACGGATGGTTGATCTTCATACTGCTGCTCTTCTTCTGCGTCCCGCTCTGCTGGATCGGCCTGTTGATAAAGCAGGAGTATCGCGTGTGCCCCGTCTGTCATGCCGACCTCGGTTGATGCCGGAAGCCGAGCGTGCGGTCGATCGATGGCCCCGAAGGGGTTGCGAGCTTTCTTGAGCGTGGCGGCCATAGCTCATCCGAAAGCGCATGCAGGACTCTTGAGCTGAGACTAACTAATACTGCTACTTAGGGCGCGCGTCTTCGAGACGGACAATGTATGGGCAATTGATTCGACCCTGTGTTTGGCTTAGAACAATCCGCATGGCCCTCGGCCGCGTTGGCAAAAGCGGGTTCACGGAAGCGTCCTTAAAGCCTGAACATTCGCGGCCGTCCGAGGAGAAATCAAATGAACATACTTAATGATTTTATCGAAAACCTTTACACGGGCGACGCGCTATCCGTCAACGGACTTCGCCTCATCCCGCTTTTCCTCAGGCGAGAGATCGACCTTCCTTACCTTGAGCTGGAAGAAGCCCTGAAACAAAACCTTGTCGAGATCACGGAGGTTTCCGAGCAGGGGAGCGTGCCGAACTTGCAGGTCACTAACAGGTCTCTCAAAGACATACTGATCCTGGACGGCGAAGAATTGATAGGGGCCAAGCAGAACCGTATTGTCAATACGACGATCGTCGTCCCGGCCCGCTCTAGAGTCGCCACGCCCGTCTCCTGCGTCGAACAGGGCCGCTGGCGTTATACCTCAAAGGAGTTCAAGACAGGCGATTCCTTCACGTACCCGAGCCTGCGCCGCCAAAAGCACAGGGATGTCACGAGCAGCCTGCGAAGCACAGGCAGCTACAGCTCCGACCAGTCGCGCATCTGGGACGACATCTCTATGAAAGCGGCGCGCATGGAGGTGACGAGCGACACGCTGGCGATGAGCGACATCTTTGAAAGTCGCGCGGAGGGCGCAGAGCAGCTTGAGCATGATGTCGCGCACCAGGAGAAGCAGGTCGGTTTCTTCGCCTTCATCAAAGACGGTTTTGCGGGGGGCGATGTCTTCGGCTCGGCCGAGCTGTGCCGCAAAAAACTGCCCAAGCTCGTGCGCAGCTACTACCTGGACTCGCTTGACCAGGGTGTTGAGTTCCCGGCCATCACCGTCGAACAGGTTCTCAAACAGATTCAGAGCGTCGAGCCGGAACAGTTCG
>DASQYE010000283.1:0-2299 GCA_035639355.1 Pyrinomonadaceae bacterium | reverse complement strand
ACATTCTGAGGGATCAGTGCGGCCGGCAATCGGTTTCGCTTTGACTGGCCGCTGACCGCTGCTGATTCCTGAACGTTGATGACTTTCCAGGAGACCTTCCGTATGACATGGATCATCTTCGCCCTGCTGGCCGCGCTCTCGTGGGGATTGTACGGGCCTGCGCTTCATCGCGGGCAGGTTGCGCTCGGCAGCCCCCTGCGCGCGCTGCTGTGCGTCGGAGTCGCATATTTTCTGATAGGGGTCTTAGTTCCCCTGGCCGGACTCTGGTATCAGGGAGAGTTGGGCGGGTTCACGATGAAAGGCTCGCTGTCGGCTACGCTGGGGGGCGCTTTGGGCGCGGCGGGAGCAATCTGCATCATCTTCGCATTCAAGTACGGCGGGCTTCCGACCTATGTAATGCCGCTGGTCTTCGCGGGCGCGCCCCTCGTCAACGTGCTCTTCTCAATATGGCTGCACCCGCCAAAGGCTGCGCCCAATCCCCTGCTCTACCTTGGCTTCGTTCTGGCCTCGCTCGGCGCAGGGCTTGTCCTCTACTTCAAACCGCAATCGTAATGCATCCGATCTTCAATTAAGCGCGCACCGGAAATATGCCGAAGCCCTGGACGGGACTTTTAAGCTCTATCAGCATCTTTCGCTTGAGTCACGCGGGCGATGAAGCTTTACTCCGCTCGCAGGGCGGAGAGCAGCGGAGAGCGCAGCGCGACTGCGGTCGCAAGCAGGGATGCGGCCAGGCCCGAGGCTAAGACGGCGAGCAGCAACAGGCCCAGGGTGGCGGTCGGGGGCCGTCCGCCGCGCGAGAAGATGACGGGAGTTATAGCCACGAGCGCACACGCCGCGCCCGTTATCAACCCGCAGGCGAGCAGGAAGGCGTTCTCCGCGATGACCATCAGGGAGAAGTGCGAGCTGTTGTAGCCGATGGCGCGCAGCAGCGCCAGCTCGCGCCTGCGCTCCAACACATTGCGCAACAGCACCGCCCCCAGCCCGAGCGTGCCCAGCACCAGGCCCAACCCGCCCAACATCTGAAACGTAGAGATGAACGTATTCTCGACGCGATGAAAGTTTGCCAGTCGCTCGCCCGCTGCCACCACGTCGAAACCGTAATCCGAGAGGCGATCCTCCAACAGGGTTGCGATGGCGTTCGACTCTCTTTCGGCGGGCACGTCCAGCAGAAAGAAGCGATGGCCCTCCTGCTCAGGGAATAATTGCAGGAAATTCTTCTCCGACATCAAAAGCTCGCTCTGAAAAATGGTGTCGGCGAGCGCGCCGACCACGCGCAGGCGCAACGGATTTTTACCGTCGCCAAGGTCCAGCACAAACAGGTCGCCGACTTTGAGATGAAGCACGTAGGAGAGCGAATTCGCGTCGCCTATGACCGGAATCGCGCCGTCCTCGGCTTCCCGGTTCAGAAGCAGCCACGGATTGTTCTTCTCCTCTTCGGTTTCGGCCAGCGAGGCTTGAAAAGAGAAACGACCGCTCCCTAGAAAATCGTCCGTCGGAGCCAGTATCCGAGGGTTGCGCGGCTCGTAGAGGTTCAGACAGCTCGCGTCGTCTCCGGGCCGAACGCGAAAGCGCGTGAAAGCTATCTGGTCGAGCACGGCCGTCTCGCTATTGGTCCAGAGGTCAAGGGCTTCCCTCCCTTCAGGCGTGTTCGGGTCATGTACCAGCGGAAGAATTGATTCCGCCAGCAGCGCGTAGCCGCCGCTCCCGGATTTTTTATCCGGCGCGCTCTGCCCGTCGTCTCGCCTGAACGCATCGACGGAGACGATGATGAAAGCGGCGGAGGCGATCAAGGCTATACAGAGCACGCTTCTTCCGGGGCGATGCGCGGCGTTGCGGAAGCCCAGCCGGGAAACCGACCACCAGCCACGCCCCTGAATCAATCTTTTGCCTTTGCGTCGAAGCCAGACCGACTGGTAGCAGAGCAGCGCGACGAGCAGCGCGCTCCCGCCGCCGAAAAACCCCGCCGCCTGGCCCACCCAATTCATGGCGGCGGCCAGCAGCAGCGCCACTCCGAGCGCGTTCAGGATAACGGCCACGCGCGCAGCGTTGAAGACGCGCCGTGACAAAGGGATGCTAAATGCGCGCCCGCTCTCGCGCCCGTGCCCGCTCCCTGTCATCCAACGCCTTTGCTCCGCCCTCTCTTCGCTGCGGCCCGGCGTGCCCGTCAGGAGGCTGCGCGTAGAGATGCGCGCCATGCGTCTTAAAGTCCACACGACGCACAGGAGCGCTGCGAGGAGTCCGCCCGCGCTGCCGAGCAAGAGCGAAGAGGCCGAGACGTGCAGCCCGAGCATGGTCGTCC
>DASQYE010000282.1:0-7644 GCA_035639355.1 Pyrinomonadaceae bacterium | reverse complement strand
CCTGACGGTGGCGCGTATGGAGAAGGGCTCCTTCGGGACGTGCGAAGAATGCCTGGAGACGATTAAAAGGGATCGGCTCGTCCCCGACGCTCTCGCGCGTTATCGCCTGGCGCGTCTGACGCCCGACCAGCTCGACGCGCTTCAGAGGGATTTGGACTTGGCCTGGCAGATACAGGGCGGGCTGCTGCCTAAGCGAAACCTGAGCTTTTGTAGCTGGGAGGTAGGCTTTCACTACGAGGCGGCCGGGCCTGTGAGCGGCGATTTCTGCGACCTGGTGAGGCTGGACGGTGGCGACCTCTTCTTCCTGCTCGGAGACGTTTCGGGCAAAGGCATCGCGGCATCTGTGCTGATGGCGCACCTGCACGCGATCTTTCGCAGCCTCGTCACGCTGGGCCTGCCGCTCGGCGAGCTGGTCGAGAGGGCGAACCGCGTCTTCGGCGAATTCACCATGTCAACTCACTTCGCCACGCTGGTGTGCGGGCGTGTGAGCAGGTTCGGAGAGATGGAGATTTGCAACGCGGGCCATTGCCCGCCGCTGCTCGTGCGTGGCGGCGAGGTCACGAGCATAGAAGCTACGGGGCTGCCCGTGGGGATGTTCTGCTGCGGTCGCTACGGTGTGAGAAAGGTTCAATTGTCCGTCACCGATCGTCTATTCCTATACACGGACGGCCTCTCGGAGGCGCGCGACGCTTCGGGCGTCGAGTACGGAACCGCTCGCTTGTCGCGCCTGTTGAGCGAGCAGCACAAGCTTCCATCCCAGGCATTGATCGGCGCTTGCCTAGAAGACCTGGGAGCCTTTCAGGCCGGGACGCAGAAGGCGGACGATCTGACGATCATGGCGATTCGACGCACCTCTTGAGCCGAAGTTTCAGCCTAGAGCCGGTCGTAATCGCACAGCGCTCTTACAGCCCGCCACTATCCGGCCCCTATAAAGTCGCGCAGCTGCCAAGGAATCCTCTTCCAATTCGCCCGCACGCTACGTATAATCCGCATACCAGCCTGGATAGGTTTGTTCCAAGAGGAGCGCAAGAGGGGTTTGGCCCGTCGGCTCTTTGCGTTCGATTCTCAAGTCCGTATAGTTAAGTGAGAAGCTTTGTGCTCCGCATCCTTTCTCCCAGCCGTCAGAATATCGTCCACGCCGTCTGTATCTTTAGCCTTCTTATCTTCATGCTATGCGCGCGCGCCCGTGCCGGGCAGCAGGCAGGCGCGTCGCCGCCGCGACTGCTACAACAGACGCAGAGCGCTCCGGCCAGGACGGGCTCTTCAAACGACCGGCAGCAGCCGCAAACCAAGAGGGGGCTGACCCCGCTGCGTAATGATGAAGCGCCCGAAGGCTCGCGCGTGACGATCACGTACAACCTGCCGCTGAGCGATTATTCGGCTTACAGGCAGGGCGACCGTTTCGTCGTGGTGATCCCCAAAGCGGACGCGCCGCGCGTGCGAGGCAACCTGCGCGGACGAGGCTTCGACGGCGTGCAGGTCGAGCGGCGCGGCGACGATGCCGTCCTCTCGTTCCGCATCCGACCGGGAGTCAGGGCCCGCGTAAACCAGCAGTTCAACAAGCTGGAAGTGGTCTTCAGCGCTCCCGAACGGGCTACAGAGACAACCGTGCCGGGACAAGCATCAGCGTCCGCGCCGTCAACGTCCACGGCTGTCAAGTCTGCTCAAACAGGTGGGGCGCTGCCGCCCGCGACGACGGCGGCCAATCACAATTCGGCGGCCGCCGTCGCAAATCAATCGAACGACGAAGCGGCACGCAGAGATTCGTCAGCGGAGGCGGCCGGCGCTCCCGTAACGGAATCAAACGCAACGGCTGCGCCCGGCGCTGGGACGCTTCCGCCGTCGAGCGAAATAAACGCCGCGCAGGCACAGTCGCCCGCCGACGGGGTCACGGCGGCACATCTGCAACCGCCGCCGCCTTCGCCACAGGTCTCCAAGGGGGAAGCGGCGTCCGTACCTTTGCGAACGGCCCTGAGACGTAACTGGCTGCCGATCTTGATAGCGGCGCTGCTTCTGGCGAGCGCCTACGGAATCGTCGCCGCCCGTCGCCGCGCCGAGCGCAGCAGCAAAAGCGGCGGCAGTAGTAGCAAGCCGCACGAACGGGCGGACGCGAAAGAGGAATTCGGTGCGAACGAGGTCGCCCCGCGCCCAAGCAGCGCGGAGGTGACGGCGAGTTCCGAGCAGGAGAGTTCCGAGGAGGAAGCTGCCTCGCCCGGCCAAAGCATGGAGATGGGGGCCGCGACGGCAGAACAGGGGGCTCCCGTCGCACGGCGCGCCGTCGCGGGGGGCGCACAACCTGACGGGCCCGACCCGGATATACAGCCGGAGCCGGCGGGCCTGTCCTACGCGGTCGCAGCCGTCGCGCCCGAGCGCCAGGGCGGCCAGGAAAGTCCGGCGAGTGGGTCAAACGGGATTGAAGAGGAAAGGCCGGAGCCTGGGCCCAGGGGTGTGACGGAGGCTCAATCGAATCGGCGCGAAGCGGTGGCGGGCGAAGCTGACCGGCTCAGTCCTGTCCGGGAACCGGCCGCCGTGGACGAAGATCACTCCCGTATCTTAAAGAATGTGCTGGAAAGCTTGAACAGTGGGCTTGCGAGCGAACGCGCGGCGGCTGTCACGGAGATGGCCCGCTTCGGTGGTGAAGACGCATTCCTTTGGCTCGGCGCGGCCTTTGACGATCCGGCGCAGCAGGTGCGCGATGCTGCGGCGCGCGCCCTCTTCAATATGAGCGCAGACCGAGCCTCGTCCTTCAAGCGTATTATGCGAGACGCTTCGAGGGAGCGACGGCGCAGGATCGGAGCCGCCATAGCCTCTTCGGGCATGGCGCGGGAAGCGCTCAATGACCTGACCGGCGAGAGCGGCGCGCGCGCCTACGACGCCCTACTGGTATTATCGCTGATGGCTAAAGTCGGCGAGGTGCAATCCCTTGTGACGACCATCGAGGAGCACCCGAGCACGGAAGTGCGCCTGGCCATCGTCAAGCTGCTGGCCCTGAGCGGACAGCAGGAGATTCTTTCGACCTTTCGTTACCTGGCCACGCGCGATTCGCTTCCCGTAGTCGTACGCTCGTCGATCATGGAGGCGATCTACGAGATAAATAACCAGAAGCCGCTCGATCAACCCGCCGCGTAGCCGCGCTTTGAGACGAACCAACGGACGGCGCGAGCAGCGCGAGCGCGTATTACGCGCTCGTTCTCTTCGCCTTCGTAAGCTTCAAACGGCGATCAAGGCTTGAAGAACTCGCGCAGCCTTCTTTCCTTATCCGCCCGGCGTTTAGAGAGCGTCAGCTCGGCCTCCAGCGACGACAGGTAGACGACCGGTATTCTGGCCCCGATCAGATTCGCGCTGATCTTAAAGTCCGTACATGTCATCATCATCCCCGTCACCATCTGGCCCACCGTCACGGCCTTCCAGGCCTGGGGCAGGTTTAAAGACCCGGCTAATCCTTCGGCGAAGGCTTGATGATTGCCGGGCGAGGCCGACGGATTATAAACGAGGCGAATCGCCGCCACGCGGCCCCGTATCAATTCGACCGCGATGTCCCTGATCGATTCGGCTTCAAACGTGTCGCGGCCCGGATCAAGACGCAGTAGGGAGACGCCGTACTCGTCCACGGGCGCTGTTTCCATGATCTTGAAGCGCGCCTTCACCTGGTCGGCAGTCATCCCCAGGCGCAAGCCTTCCACTTCCGGCGTCTGGTCTATTGTCAGCGTGCATTTAATATCCTGCGCGACGCTTCGACCGGCGCAAGCCATAAATAAGAGGAGTGATAAGGAAAGCGGGGCCGCATATCTCATGCAGCCATCCTAGCACAACCGACTTACATGGGCGGCCCGCTCGCGCGCTCGGTCACGTCCCGCTTTGAAAATCGCCCGTAGGCTATAATAGCTTACTTACTTTTATCGCGCTCCGAAAAGCTGCGAGGAAAGGATAGTCAAGAATAGTCGATGCCGACCTCTTTCAAATGTCCCATGTGCGCCGCGCCGCTTGCTTTCACGGGCGGCGCTTCCCCCACGATACGCTGCCCCTACTGCGAGAACACAGTGATACTGCCGGAAGAGCTGCGCGGGGGCGCAAGCGGCGGCGCAGCGGCGGCGGCGGAATCCGTCGGGGGCGCGCTCGCCCCCATGATCGACCAGGCTTTGAAAATGGCGGAGGTGGCCCGGCTGCTGCGCTCCGGAAATAAGATCGCGGCCATCAAGCTGTATAGAGAGACCTACGGCGTGGGGCTCAAGGACGCGAAGGACGCTGTCGAGAGCATACAGAGGGGCGAGCCCGTCTCCTTCACACAGGCGACGATTGAGACGGGAAGCAGCGCCGGGCCGTTCGCTCAGCAGCGAGTTCACGCGCCGGGCACAATCGAACAGAAAAAAGGCGGCGGCGGTCGCTGCCTGGTCGTGGGTATAATTCTGGTGGTCGCCGTCACGGGCGCATTCATCCTCTTCGGCGGGGGCGCTGCCTATTTCATCTCCAGGCAGGCGCAAGCGCCCGGCGGGCCCGGTGGAGTCCCGGCCTCCAGATCATCTACGAACGGCTTCGCCAGCGTCGCTCTTGAATTCGGCAGCGAGGGCATAGGCGCGGGACAATTCAAGGATGCGCGCAGCGTCGCCGTTGACGGGCAGGGCCACATCTACGTCGGCGAATACATAGGCGGGCGCATACAGGTCTTCGACGCGCAGGGCGTATTTGTGACGCAATGGATGGTGGATGCGAAACGGCCGCTTTCGGGGATGGCGGCAGACCGAAGGGGCCGCGTCTACGTCGTGCAGGGCGGCTCGATTCTTCGCTACGAAGGCGCGACTGGCCAGGCTCTAGGCGAAGTCGCGCCGCGCGGCCCCAACTTCAACAAAAATTATTCGGATGTCTTCGTAGCCCTGGACGGCAGCCTGTACGCCATCGCCAGCAGCTACTACATAGTGCGCATCGGCGCGGACGGCGCGATCAAGTCCATCATCGACGCCAGGGAAAAGACTGGCGAAGACCTCTCCTTCGTGCGGGTGGCGACGAGCGGGCGCGGCGACATCTACGCCGTAGACAGAAGCGAAGAGAGCGTCTTTAAGTTTGCGCCGGACGGAAAATATATCAACAGGTTCGGGGGCGACGGCGACCAGCCCGGACAATTGAAATCGCCCGAAGGCATCGCGGTTGACGGGCAGGGGCGCGTTTACGTCTGCGACATCGGGCGCGGCATACAGGTCTTTGACGCGGGCGGTCGTTACCTTGACGCTTTCGCCAAGGGCGAGGTGATCTTCGAGCTGGTCGTCAACGACCGCAACGAGATATTAGCCAGCCAGCGCAATCGCCACAAGATAGTCAAGTACGTGCTCGCCAAGCCATGAAGGCGTGTGCTCGCCAGACCATGAATAGAAGGGCTTTGACTTTCGGATTGCGACCTTTGCTTTCCTGCCATCGAGAGGGGCTAAAGGCTTCTACGACGTGGACGGCGCAGGCTGTTTCGGCGACGCGTCGCGCGGCGGCGCTGCTTCCGCGCGGCGCTCGCCGGTTGAGCAGCGGCGATACTCACTGACGTTCCGCCGCTGTTCGTTGTCGTCGTCGTTGAAGTGTTGTCGATGGGCTGGGCGCTCCGGCGGTAGGCTTCTGCGTCCGCGTTGGCGATGGCCGCTCCGAGGCGTACGCGGGCGCGCGCCAGCTCGTCCAGCTGCACGCGCACCTTCTCCTTTTCGCTCTCCAGCTGGCGGCGTCGCCTCTCGCGCAGCTCTTCGGGTTTGGTCGAGCCCGTCAGGGCCAATGACCGCTCTATGTTTTCCGGCTTCAACGACTCGTCTATCTGCCGCACGCGCTCCTGAAGCTCAGCCTCCCTGGCTTCCACATCACGAAGCTGCGCGCGCAGCGCCTCGGCGCTCGCCCCACCCGGAGCCTGCGCCGCGCTCGTCGCCGCCAGCGCCAGCAGTAGCGCCTTTAACAAAACGATGCGGAGCATGATCTTCATCGTGCCTCTTCTCCCCTCGGGCGAACCCCACACTTTTTCGCAGCCTTCTCTGATCGCACCCTTATAACCGGAGAGTAGCAGATTCGGGCGCGAACGTAGAAACGATGAGGAGAGCGGGGGCGAGCGCGAGCCTGGGCGGGGCGCGGTGCAACCCAGGCGGCCTTAAAAATTATTGCCATAAAAGAGGCGCGGGCGGTGTTCACCTGCTAGAAGGACGAGCGTCGGCGCTAAACGCGCTTGTGGTCGGCATGAGCAAAACGGGGCGGCAGAGGGCCGCCACCGCCGGGGCGCGGCCCGATTATCAGCTAACACCGAAAGGAGCTTTCAACTTATGACCAGGGTCATCTTTCGTCTTGCTCTATTTTTTGCCTGCTGCGGCATAGTGCTCGTCACCACGGCGACGGCGCAAGACTTTCAAAAAAGTTACAGGATAGGGGCGGGCGGCTCGATCAACATCCGAAACGTCTCGGGCAACATCTCTATCAAGGGCTACGACGGCGATGCCGTTATGGTCTCGGCCTTTAAGGAGGGGCGCGACCGAGACATGGTTGAGATCGAAGACCAGAGCAACGAGAATCGTCTGTACCTGGAAGCGCGCTACCCGTCGCAGTGCAACTGCAACGTGGATGTCAGGTTCGAGCTTCGCGTGCCTCGCGCGACGAATTACAACTTCGATCAGGTCTCGACGGCGAGCGGTAATATCGAGGTCGAAAGCATCAGGGGACAGATGCGCCTGAGCACTGCGAGCGGCGACGTACAGGTCAAGGATGTTTCGGGCGAGGTCAGCGCCCGCAGCGCGAGCGGCGATGTGGACGTAGAGATCAGCAGCCTTGAGGGAACAGGCAATATGAAGTTCGCCTCGGCGAGCGGCGACGTTAATGTGCGAATGCCCGCCAACCTGGACGCGGACGTAAAGCTTTCGACCGTCAGCGGCTCCGTGAGGACGGATTTCCCGATCGAGGTTCACCACCCGCGCTACGGCCCCGGAAGCAGCGCCAGCGGCCGGCTCGGCGGCGGCTCCCGCAGCCTTCAAATCTCATCCGCATCGGGGGACGTGAGCCTGATGAAGATGTGAGGCGCGGGCGGAGAGTGTGTGTGCGGCCGCGTGCCGACGACGCGCCGGATAGACGTATAAGACCGAAAGAGGGTGCTAGTGTGGCCGCACGAGCACCCTCTTTCGGTCTTTGCGCTGCGCAAAGCGCGCGCCTGGTGTTTTGCCTGAGCGCAACTTTCCACGCGCCCGGCGCGCCGCGCATACCGAGTGCGAAGTGCGTCAGCCAGACTTTTCCGACGCGGGCGCGTGCGCTCCGGCCCGGCTCAAGTGGCATTGAGCTGTTGGAACATGTTCATAAAATCGAAGTTGTTCCAGGCTTCGGCGATCTTGCCGTTCTCAATTCTCACGATGCAGATTCCCGTGAACTCTACGGCGTTGCCGGTCGCGGCCAATCCGAGTCCCTCACCCTTATGTGTGCCGCGCACGCGGCAGCGGGCAGCGACGCGGTCGCCCTCCGCGACAGTATCTTCGACGATCACCTCGATGTCCGGAAAGGCGTCTCGAAAATTATGGAAAAAGGGCTTGTAGTCGGAGGGGCCGCGCAATGTCACTTCGGGCGCATCGCCCAGACCATGAGCGACGCCGTCCGCTGCGAACAGCTCGTCAATGGCCTCTTCGCGCCCCTTATTCCAGACCTCTTCAA
>DASQYE010000281.1:0-4650 GCA_035639355.1 Pyrinomonadaceae bacterium | reverse complement strand
AGGCCCACCAACAGCATCAATGAATAACAGATATAAGATCGTCGCATTATGATTCCTGGCTCCCTGCGACCTCTTCTTCGTTGAAACGCGAGCGATCCGGCTCCATCTCCCACGAGCGCAGTTCGCCTGCACGCCCATCGCGTACAGAGACTATGACGTAAGACCAGGTGGGCCAGGCATGATCTAAATCGAACCGCGACGGCACTGCCTGGTGATCCGGGTGCGAATGATAGTTTCCGACCACATCCAACTGGCGAGCACGCGCATGACGCTCGCCGCGCATGTACTCTTCTGGCAGGATGAGCGAACGGTTGTGCCTGGCATCTTCCTCGCGCGCATTCGAGATAGGGTAAACTTCCAGAACGGTTTTGCGTCCGTCCGTGCCGAAGCGCCCTATGAGCAGCCCGCAGCACTCGTGCGGGTACTCGGCTTCCGCGTGCCCGCGTATCTCCTCTTCCTGCTGTGCTCCGAGCGCGATCATTGCGAATGGTCTTCCCAGAAATTCTCGCTCAAATATTTCTCGCCGCCGTCGCACAGGACAGTCACGACGATTGCGCCGGGCGCGAGCCCGTGCGCGAGCCGGATGGCGGCGAACACGTTCGCGCCCGAGCTGATGCCGACCAGCAATCCCTCTTCGCGAGCGAGGCGGCGCGTCATCTCTTGCGCGTCTTCGGTTGCGACCAGAACGTTCGCATCCGCCAGCGCCGGGTCATAGATGCCGGGCACGAGCGCCGTCTCCATGTGCTTCATGCCTTCCAGGCCGTGAAAGGGCGAGTCCGGCTGCATAGAGACGACCCGAATCCTTTCGTCCAACTCTTTCAAGCGGCGCGCCGTCCCCGTGAACGTGCCCGAAGTGCCCAGCCCAGCCAGAAAATGTGTGACGCGCCCGCGCGTCTGCTCCCATATCTCGGGCGCTGTGCCCTCGTAATGAGCGCGCCAGTTGGCGTCGTTGTTGTACTGGTCAGGATAAAAATATTTATGCGGCTCGTCCGACGCCATCTCTCTCGCGCGAAGCTGCGCGCCGTCGGTCGCCTGCACGGGGTCGGTCTCGACCAGCTGTGCCCCGTAAATGCGTAGGATGCGCTTGCGCTCCGCGCTGGCGTTCTTCGGCAGGCAGAGCGTGACGGGGTAGCCGCGCGCCGCCCCGATCATCGCGTAGGCGATTCCAGTGTTGCCGCTCGTCGCGTCGAGGATGGTCTTGCCCCGAAAGAGCTGTCCAGAGCGCTCGCCTTCCAGAATCATCGCGCGCGCGGCGCGATCCTTGACCGACCCGCCCGGATTCAAATGCTCCGCCTTCGCGTAGACTTCGACTCCTGCGGGCAAGTCGCGCGCAATGTACCGTAGACGTATCAGCGGCGTCCCTCCGATGATCGCTAAAAGATCATCGCCGGGCGCGCGCGTCTGCCTCTCAAGCGTCGAACGACTCATTGCCAATTAACGTGTTGCGCCATCGGTCGCCATCCGTCAATATCTATCCCCATCTGTCGCTCTGTGCGGCGGCGCTTCGACTATCCCTTTACTATTTTTTTCCGGGCCGCCAAATCTTACTCTGCCCGTAGGACGGCAGACAAGCATCGAACCCGGACTGCCGCTCCGGCGTAAGATTCAAATTATAGAGCTATGATGCGTGCCACGATCTTCTATCCCGTCAACCGCCCGACCGCGAGGAGGCCGACATGCCCGAACCGTCAACGTTAGCACTGTTCCTGGTTGCAGCCCTTGCGCTTCTGCTCACGCCCGGCCCGGCCGTGCTTTATATCATCACGAGAAGCGTAGACCAGGGACGCATGGCGGGAATCGTCTCCGCGCTGGGCTTAGGGATAGGCAATCTCTTTCACGTGGCCGCAGCGGCGCTCGGCATCTCGGCCCTGCTGGTCTCGTCCGCGCTCGCCTTCAGCATTGTGAAATACCTGGGCGCGGCCTACCTGATCTACCTGGGCTTACGCAAGCTGCTCGCCCGCGAGAGGCCGCGACGAAGCGAAGTGGCCGAGCGCATGAAACTATCAAGCATCTTCGGCCAGGGTGTGCTCGTCAACCTTCTCAACCCGAAAACGGCGCTCTTCTTTCTGGCCTTCTTACCCCAGTTCGTTGACGTACCCAAAGGCGCAGTCACCCTACAGATTTTAACACTCGGATTGATCTTCGTAGTGCTGGGGATTTTCAGCGACGGCCTCTATGCGCTGCTGGCCGGAGCGGTCGGACGCTTGCTCAAAGGCAGCGCCCGATACCAGCGCGCCGAGCGCTACTTCGCCGGAAGCGTCTACATAGGGCTGGGGCTCGCCACGGCCCTCTCGGGCTCAAATAAGAGCAAGTAGCCAGGTGCTCGAACAGCGAGTTGTGCCCGGCCGCAGCACGGCGGCGCGATTCCTCGCGCAGGGCCTCTCTATGCGTTTTCCGTCATCAGGATGCCGCTTGCGCGCAGGTCTTCAGGCGCGGGGATGTCTGCGGCCTCTATGGTCTGTAAGACTCCCTCGTCGATGACGGCGAGCGAGACGATGCGATTGGCCTGGAGGCTGATGGTTGCTTCAAAGAGGTTGCGCGCCGTGCGCGCGTTGCCGAAAGATTCGTCGCGCGTGGCCGTCAGCGCGTTGAAAAGGGCGACGAGGCGGTCTTCGGCGGCCGCCGTCAATTTGAAGTCGGCCTTCTTGCAGAAGGATTTGAATATCAAGACGAGCTGCGCCGTATCGTAATCGTCGAAGTGAATGAACTTGTTGAAGCGCGAGCGAAGGCCCGGATTCGAGGAGAGGAACTCGTCCATCTTCCGCGTATAACCGGCCGCCACGACGACCAGATCATCGCGGTGGTCTTCCATCACCTTCAACAGAGTCTCCACGGCTTCGCGCCCGAAGTCGTTGCCCGCTCCGGCCGGGCTGAGCGCATAGGCTTCGTCTATGAAAAGGATGCCGCCCAGAGATTTATTGACCACCTCTCTGACCTTCAAAGCCGTCTGCCCGACGTAGCCGGCGACGAGACCCGCGCGGTCTGTCTCCAGCAGATGGCCCCGGCTCAGTATGTCTAGCGAGCGGTAAATCTGTGCGAGCAGGCGAGCGATTGTCGTCTTGCCCGTGCCTGGATTGCCGTAAAAGACCAGGTGACGCGAGACCGGAAGCGTCGCCAGGCCCTTCGCCTCTCTCATCTGCTGCACTTTGAGAAAGTTGGTCAATTGTTTGACCTCGTCCTTGACGCGCTCCAATCCGACCAGCGCGTTCAGTTCCGCAAGCAGCTCTTCGAGCGGCCGAGGCGGCTCCGTATCAATCGCCGCGTCCTCTTCAACCTCCGCCTCTTTCTCCTTCTTCTCAGTCGGCGCTTCTTCCGGAGGCTGTGCGCCGGCCCCCGTATAAAGCGCGCGTTTAAGTTTCAGCAGCTCCGCCTCTTCCGTCTCGGTCACACGTCCGTCCGATTTGATGACCAGGTTGGCGAACTGGAAAAGCGCGTGGCGCGCGCGGTCTGCGTAGTTCGAGCCGTGCCGCGCGTCGTAGGCTTCCAGGTAGGAGACGGTGACCGGTGAGCCGTCAAGTTTCTCCTGAACGCTGCGGCTGAAAGACTGTCTTTCGGGCAGCGGAAAAGTACCGGCCTCGTAGCTCAGATTAAAGCCGCGACAAATCTCCTCGTAATAGCGCTGTTTCTCCACGTCCGAACACTCGCGCAGGTTGACGAACCTCCTGGCGATCGAGAGCAGTTGATTATCGAGCACTATTTTCGCCCCCGGCGGCCCCGCCGTGCCGCGCCACACCATGCCGATGCTCACGTCGAGCGCGGGCAGCAGCTCGCCAAAGGTCTTTGCCAGTGATGCGACCAGACGCTTATTGCCGGGGCTTAAAAGCACTAGACTTATTACTCCTGGAATTAAGGATCGAAAGCGAAAGATGATTATAGCATTGCCGCGCGCCGCCAAATTTGTCTTCCGCCTTTTCCGGCCAATGCTTGTGAACGGACGGCGTGTGCGCGTGGCGGGCGGCGAACGAATGGACGGAAGGCTGATCGCACGAAGGTTGATTCACGCCCCGTTGCGGCTCGCGGTCGCCCGTGTGCTTCCGGCGTAAAGGTAGATACGATCCTGCGCTCAACCGGTGTCGCTATCGCGTGTCGATGCGGGCTTGTTCTCGGGTGTCGTTTCGGTGAGCCTTAAAAACACCTGCTCAAGGGTTTCGCGCTGCGGCGAGAGCTCGCTGACGCGAAAGCCGCGCTCGACAAGCTGCGCGTTGACGCGCGCGATATGCTCGTCGGCCATCTCTACGTAGAGAGACCCCGCGCCGTTGCGGTTGACCGTGAGCGAGGGGTCGGCCGACAGCAATTGATAGGCTTCATCCAGCCGATCGACCACAAGCTTGACGGTCTTGTTCGCCGTCACAAGCTTTTCTATCGTCCCCTGGTAGAGCAAGCGCCCGTGATCTATGATCGCGACGCGGTTGCAGATTTGCTCGACCTCGTAGAGCAGGTGGCTTGAAAGAAGCACGGTCAGGTCAAGCTCGTCGCGCAGGCGTCGGATCAGCAGCCGTACCTCGCGTATGCCCTGCGGGTCGAGGCCGTCGGTCGGTTCGTCCAGGATGATGAATTCCGGCGCGGGCAGGAGCGCCTGTGCGATGCCGAGTCTCTGCCGCATGCCGTAGGAATAGACACGCACAGGTTCGTCCGCGCGTGCACTAAGAC
>DASQYE010000280.1:0-2403 GCA_035639355.1 Pyrinomonadaceae bacterium | reverse complement strand
TACACGACGCGGAGTTCAAGGTCTTCTCGCAGTTCGGAGACGACGGCATTATTCAATACCTGATTAATAATATAGAGATCGAAGAACGCACTTTCATCGAATTCGGGGTCGAAAATTATACTGAGTCGAACACGCGCTTCCTGCTCATCAATAACAACTGGAAGGGACTCGTGATGGACGGCAGCGCGGCCCACATCGAATACATTAAAAGCGATAGTATTTACTGGCGACACGAGCTGACGGCCGTGCACGGATTCATCGATAAAGAGAACGTCAACGGGCTCATCTCGGACAATGGTTTTTCCGGCGCGCTCGGGATTTTAAGCATAGACATTGACGGGAACGACTACTGGATATGGGAATGCATACGCGAGGTCGAGCCCGCCATCGTCATCATCGAATACAACAGCGTCTTCGGCAAAAGCCGTGCGATCACGATTCCCTACGACGCTGCTTTCAACCGGACGCGGGCTCATCCATCCAATCTCTATTGGGGGGCTTCGCTGAGAGCCATGTGCCTGCTGGCGGAAAAGAAGGGATATGTCTTCGTGGGCTCGAACAGCAGCGGGAACAACGCTTATTTTGTGAGAAAAGATAAGCTCGGCCCGATCAGGGCGCTCGACCCCGAATCCGGCTATGTCAAATCCAGGTTCAGGGAGTCTCTGGACGAGCACGGACGGCTCACCTACCTCTCCGATGCCGAACGCCTCAAGGCCATAGAGGAGATGATCGTTTATGATCTGGAAAAGGAGTCGCTGGTAAAGATCAAGAGCCTCGATGCCGTCGCGTCCGGCTCATAAAGAGATTCAATCGAAGAGCGCGCTCGCAGAAGCGCGCGCAAGCTTCGCCACTTTTTTATGCTCGACATCGTATGAGCGGCCACATCAATATCAACGCCGGTACCGCTTCACCCGGCACAGCCATCGTCACGGGCGCTTCCGGCCAGGACGGCTATCTGCTGACCGAGCGCCTGCTCGACGAAGGATGGACGGTTCACGCCACTGTGCGCCGGGCGGAGGCGCTGCGCCTCCTCGTCGAGTCGCGGAAGGAGGCGGCGGGTCGTCTGCTGGTACACACCATTGATCTGGCCGATCCGTCCCCGTTGTTGAGTTTGATCGCGCAAGTGCAGCCCGACGAGTTCTATAATCTAGCGGGGCAGAGCAGCGTCTCGCGCTCTTTCGCGGAGCCCGGCTATACCTGGCGCACCAACGCAGAGGTCGTCGCCGCTCTGCTCATCTGCATCCTCAAGCATAGCCCGCAGACGCGTTTTTACCAGGCATCTTCGACCGACATGTTCGGCTATGTTCCGGGCGGCACCGTTCTACATGACGAGGACTCGGCGCTTAATCCACAGAGTCCTTACGCCAGCGCCAAGGCCGCCGCGCATCTTTTGTGTCGCTCTTACCGGCAAGCATACGGGATGCGAATCGCGTGTGGGATTCTGTCCAACCACGAATCGCATCGCCGCTCGGCTCACTTTCTCTCGCGCAAGATTATAGACCACGTGTCGGCGCTGCGCGGGCTCAGAGCTGAAGAGCTGCGCGCGGTGCGGCCCCTGCCGATGGGCAACCTGAAGATCGAGCGCGACTGGGGCTTTGCCGCCGACTATGTTTTGGGGATGACGATGATACTGCGGCAGATTCACGTTCGCGCGCGCAGGTTGGCGACCGCCCCGGAACCGGACGAGGGCGACTATTACCGCGACTACGTCTTGAGCACGGGGCAGACGCACGCCGTATGGCAGATGGTCGATCGCGCCTTCTCCCTGGCCGGGCTAGACCTTGTGTGGCAGCTGGACTCTTCCGTCCCGCTGGAATGGCGCGCCTACTTCCGGGCGACCGAGACGCTCGCGGTCGTCGTCGAGCGCGCGTTGCTTCGTCCGGCCGATCCTTTAACGATCATGGTCGATCCGTCGCTGGCGCGCCAGGAGCTGGGCTGGTCTCCACGGCAGGGGCTCGACATCTTCCTCAGCGATATGTTAGAGAACCATCCGGGCCTTACCGCCGGAGTGACGACGGCATGAAGCGCGCGCCGGGAGGGATTTTCCGACCTCTGGCGCGGTCTACCTTCTGGAACCTTTCGATGAGAATCTTGATTACCGGCAGCCGGGGCTTCGTGGGCGGGAGCTTTGGCAGATTCGCGGCCAACTCGGGCCACGAAATCTTAGGGATAGGGCGAGCGAGCCAGCCCGCGCCAGGTTGGCCCGGCCGCTATGTTCAAGCCGATGTCGCGCTCGCAGACCTCTCCGACCATATACGCGGATTCGAGCCGGAGCTTCTCTTTCACGCCGCCGGAGCGGCGTCGGTCGGCGCATCGCTCGGCGCTCCGCTCGACGACCTTCGCGCGGCCGTCCTCACCTGGGCCAATACTCTGGACGCAGTGCGCCGCTCCGGGCTCAAACCG
>DASQYE010000279.1:0-2123 GCA_035639355.1 Pyrinomonadaceae bacterium | reverse complement strand
TTTTGGTACTGCTACTGTTATCCGTCGAGGCTCTTTCTCACGATTACTGGATTGAGCCGGAAGCCTATTTTGTGCAGGTGGGCCAACCCCTAAACGTGCGTCTATACCTGGGCGAGAGCTTGAAGAGCGAAAGCGAGCGCCCTTTGCAGAAGGAGCGCACCAGCAGCTTCCGCCTATTCTCGGTCGAAGAGACGGAGGACTTATTGGCCCAGGGTCTGGACGGCCAGACGCCGCTCGCGCAAGTGACGCTCAGGCGGCCCGGCAACTATCTTCTGGCGTTGGAGCGCAACGCGGCCACGATCAAACTCGGCGCAAAGGAGTTTCAAGACTACCTGACGGAAGAGGGACTGGACGCGATCATAGAGCTGCGACGCCAATCAGGCGAGAGCGAAACGGAGGGGCGCGAGCGTTACACGCGCTACCTAAAATCTTTGCTCCAGGCGGGCACGCGCCATGACGATACTTTCAAGCGAGAGGCAGGACATCGCCTTGAGATCACACCGCTGCGCAATCCTTACAGGGTGTAGCTCGGCGACAAGCTGAAGGTGCGCGTACAGTTCGACGGCAAGCCGCTCGCGGGCGTCAGCGTTTTCGCGTACAACCGAAACGCGGGCACGATGAGCGCTCAGAAAGCCGTATCGTCCGGGGCCGGTACAGTCTTTATCAACCTGGATCGTCCGGGCCAATGGCTGTTGCGTCTCGTGCACATGCGTCGCTGCAAAGGGTGCGAGGATATAGACTGGGAGAGTTTCTGGGCCTCTTATTCGTTCGGCATACGTTGAGCGGGCACACGAAGGGGCGCGCGGCGGCCCTCAGCACCGAACGGACGCTCAGGCTTTCAGTTTTCTAACCTCTTCGGTGAGCACCGGCAGGACTTCAAAGAGGTCGCCGACGATGCCGTAGTCCGCTATGTCGAAGATGGGGGCCTCCGGGTCTTTGTTGACGGCGACGATAGTGCCGGAGTTCTTCATGCCGACGAGATGTTGGATCGCGCCCGAGATTCCGAGCGCGATGTAGAGCTTGGGCGCGACCGTTTGACCCGAAGAGCCTATCTGGCGGTCTATGGGCAGCCACTCCGCGTCGCAGATCGGACGTGAAGCGGCCAGGTCGCCGCCGAGCACTTCTGCGAGTTTTTCGGCCAGCGCGATATTCTCCTTGCTCTTGATGCCGCGCCCGACGGCGATGATGACATCCGCCTTGCTCAAATCGACAGCCTGCTTCACCTCCTGAAAGGCAGGCTCGGGCTTCATGCGTACCTGGCCCACCTCGACCTCTATGGTTTCCAGGGGCGCGCCCGTTCCCTTCCTCGCCTGGTCGGCGCGATACGCGCCCGACTGGAAGGTGGCGAACACGGGCGGCTCGCCGTCCGAAATTATGTCGGCGTCAATCTTGCCTAAAAACATGCGGCGCGAGAATGTCACCGTCCCCTCTTGGACGCTCAAGCGAATGCAATCGCTAATCAGACCTTTGCCGAAACGCGCTGCGAGCTTCGGCGCGTAATCGCGTACCATGTAGGTGTGCGGCATGACGATGTACTGCGGATCGAGCCGGCGTATGACACGCTCCATCGCGTCCGTGTAGCCGTCCGGCGTGTACTCGGCCAGCTGCTCGTTGTCCGCGTAGACCACCTTGCCCACTTCGTAGGCCGCCACCTCCTGTGCCAGCCCGCTCTGGCCCGAGCCCAACACCACGGCCGTCACCTGTTGCCCAAGCTCCGCGGCCAGACTCTGCGCCGCCGCTATCGCCTCAAAAGATGTCTTATTGAAAGCGCCCGCGCGATGCTCCGCGAATACCAAGATACCGTTGCTCATAAAACCTCATAACTACAGTGACGAGTGACGAGTTAAAAGCTTGTCTTTGCTCGTCACTTGTCACTCTTCACCTGTCACTGCCTTTAAATTACCCTTGCTTCCGTGCGCAGCTTTTCGGCGAGCGCTACGGCTCCGGCCTTTGCGTCGCCGTCGCCCAGGAATTGTGTCTGCTTTGTCTTCTGCGGGAAATAAATCTTTTCGATGCGTTGATGCGGAGAGCGCGCCGTCGTATCGGCGTCGGACGCCGGAGTGACTTCCCTGATCTCCTTTTTCTTGGCGGCCATGATGCCTTTGAGCGTCGCGTAGCGAATC
>DASQYE010000278.1:0-2886 GCA_035639355.1 Pyrinomonadaceae bacterium | reverse complement strand
TGGTCTCAGGGCATCATCCTGGATCGTACCTATGCCACAGGGATCGCCCTCATCACTCGCTACCAGGGTATATACGGGACTGGCGTGCTCGTCTCGGACGGCGTGCTTGTGAGCGATGGCGTGCTCATTAGCGACGGCGTTCTGGTGAGCGACGGGATAACGGTCGGCGAGAATATTCTGACCAGTTCCGGCATCACCATGAGCGAGGGCATATACTTTTGCAGCACAGGACTCTTGCTCGGCGACGGTGTGCTCATCAGCGACGGACTGTTGTTTGGCGACGGCGTACTCATTAGCGACGGTGTGCTCATCAGCGACGGAGCCCTGAGCAGCGATGCCGCTTTGCAAGCATATACGGCGATGATGGGCGACGACACGGCTTGCATGAAGGACGACGACGGGCGATGAGGCGTCTCGGATGAAGTAAGAGTGACAAGGGGCTCGATGCCCGTAGCGCGAGCTTCGGGCGGCATGGGTCGCTACGGCCCTAGAGCCAGGGGCAGCCTCATCAGTAGAGCCAGTTCCCCGCCGCGCGTGCTCTCTCTGCCGGGACGGTTTCGTCCACCCGGCGTATAAACCGGCAGCCCACACGATACCGGTCAGATTGAAAGCCATCAGCTTTCAACCTGACCGGGCATGCCATTTTGCCCTCTTTCAACCTTCCGCAGGGCGTCAAAACCCCAACAAATTACGATCATTGAGGGTTGACGGGTACGGCACAGCGCTTGCCGTTACGGTTTCGGGCAGGTCGCACCACATCGACCCGAAATATTCAGTTCTCTAAGATCGTGATGAAATCCTTGGACAGACAACGTATGACCGACCTATACACGAGGCTTTTTATAGCCCTCGGCATAGCGGTCTGTCTCTTCTCGATATTTCATTTACAGACCGGGAAGCTAGACCTGCGCTTTCTGCTGCTGGCTCTCGTCACAATCAGCCTCAGCTCGCACATCTTCGTACAGATTCCCGGCATCACTTCGCAAATCTCCGTTTCCGACACCTTTGTATTTCTGACGCTGCTTCTCTACGATGGCGAGGCGGCTATTCTTTTGAGCACCGTAGAGGCATTCTTTACGACCCTGCGTTTCAGCAAGAAGCCCCGGACACTTCTGTTTAACTCGGCAGCCACCGCATGTTCCACCTTTGTCACAGTCCAGGCACTCCGGCTCTTCTTCGGCAGTATCGTCGCGTTGCCGAACGGCGAATATTCCTCGCAGTTCATCACGGCGCTGGGCGTGATGGCGCTCGTGCAATACATCTCAAATTCGGGGAGCGTCGCGGTCGTTGCGGCCCTCAAAAATAATCGGCCCATCTGGCAGACGTGGGTCAAGAATTATCTCTGGACATCCATTACATATTTCGCCGGGGCGTCAGCCGCCGGGCTCGTCGCCAAGCTTTCGGGCACGGTCGGGCTCTACGCGCTGATCGTGACGACCCCTATCGTCGCCATAGTCTTTTTCACCTACCGGACGTACTTGAAGAACGTCGAATCGGCGGCCGCTCAGGCCGCGCAGGCCGAGCGTCACGTCGCGGAGCTTAATCACTACATAGCCGAGCAGGAACGTATCAGCGAGCAGTTCTCTCAACTTGAAAAGCTGTCCGCGCTGGGCGAGCTGGCCTCGGGCGTGGCCCATGATTTTAACAATACGCTCGCAGGCATTCTTGGACGCGCACAGCTGATGCTGCGCACAGATGATCCTGAGAAGATCAAACGCGGACTGGAAATCATCATCAGGTCAGCCGAGGACGGCGCGAAGACCGTCAAGCGTATCCAGGACTTCGCTCGCCAGCGCCGCGATCACGACTTTGCGCTCGTCAATGTAGATCAATTGCTACAGGACGTGAGCGAGATTACACGCCCGCGCTGGAAAGATCGTGCCGAAGCCTCTAACGTCCACATCAGCCTTGAGCTTCAGATTCGCTCCAACGCCCTCATCATGGGCGACGATTCCGAGTTGCGCGAAGTGCTGGTGAACATGGTCTTCAACGCCGTGGACGCCATGCCTTCCGGCGGCACTCTCACACTCTCGGCCGAAGAAGTGGACTCTTCCATCGAGATTGCAGTTAGTGATACAGGCACGGGCATGAGCGAGGAGGTACGCTCTCGCATCTTCGACCCGTTCTTTACGACAAAGGGTAAGGCGGGGCTGGGTTTGGGGTTGGTCGTCAGCTACGGGATCATACGCAGGCACGAGGGGACGGTGGAGGCCGAGAGCGAGGTCGGGCGAGGCACTACTTTCAAGATCAGGCTTCCGATCGCAAAGGGCGCGGTGGAAACCCGGCCGGGCGATGAAAGCGTTGGTTCGGTGGTCTCGATTCTGGACGGGGCTATGGCGGCAAGCTCGTCGCTGGCGGTAGTAAAACAGCCCAGAGTCCTGGTCGTCGATGACGAAGAGCATGTGCGTGAACTGCTGCGCGATATTCTGGAGAGCGAGGGTTGTCAGGCGATACTGGCCGACGGCGGCCCTAAGGCGCTTACGCTTTTCAATTCGGGTAAATTCGATGCGGTGTTCACGGACATAGGAATGCCGGAGATGAGCGGGTGGGAGTTGGCCCACGTGATTCGAGAGCGCGACGAGAGCGTGCCGCTGGCGGTCATTACGGGATGGGGCGAGGCTGTCGGCTCAAGTGAGCAAAGGGAAGCGCAAGTCGATTGGGTGGTGACGAAGCCCTTCGACATTACGCGAATCGCCGAGCTAGCGCAGGAGATTACAAAGCGGCGCGCCGATGCGCTGAAGACTACGACCTTAACCGTCGCAGCATGAGCCGGACTCACGAGTTGCGCGCCGGGCGCGAAGACAAGTCTGCCGCCGATCAGCCCTGGCTACGACTTTCCAGCTTGCCTTGATGATAGCCGATCGCCCTGTTGACGCTCGCCTCTAC